>DASQPM010000204.1:0-12988 GCA_035643935.1 Pyrinomonadaceae bacterium
AGTCGGTCCGGAAAAATTTGACGCGTATATGGAGAAGTATTCTTGGACTGATCAGGGCAAATACGTTTCCCACGCGGCGCCGGCAGTCGTGTTTCTCCAATATGGCTCGCAGGAAAAGTTTCTAACGCCGGAGCGAGCACATCTCTATGCGGCTGTTGTCAGTGAACCAAAACGGTTTGAGTTGTACGACGCGCCGCACGCGCTCAATGCGGCCGCCAGGCGCGACCGCATCGCTTTTCTCACCGAGCAGCTCAAACTCAAGCCGCTGCCGCCGGCGAGGATTGCGAATATTCCGGATCTCTTTCAACCGGCCACTCAGAATTAGGTTTGGGCCGTGATGGAAAGCAAGCGAAGAATCCACATCGGGCCCGCCGGCTGGTCTTACAAAGACTGGGAAGGCGTTGTTTACCCGCACAAGCCTGGTGCGAAGTTTGATCCGCTCGAGTACCTGGCCAAATTCTTCGACACGATTGAAATCAACAGCAGTTTCTATCGTCCGTTCACCGTCGCCACCGCGAAGGCGTGGGCCCAACGCGTAGCAGCTGCAAAGGAATTCCTGTTTACGGCGAAACTTCATCGAGTTTTCACGCACGAACGCGGCAAGGCGACCGAGCAGGACGAGCAAGCAGTGCGCGAGGGATTGGACGAGTTGGCAAGCGCAGAAAAACTTGGCGCCGTGCTGCTCCAATTCCCCTGGTCGTTCAAAAACACCGATGAAGATCGTATCTATTTGGCGAAGCTGCTCGATCGCTTCAAGGATTATCCGTTGGTGCTGGAGATCAGACACACTTCCTGGAACACTCCGCAGATTTACGAATGGCTGGAAGAAGCGGGTGTCGGAATCTGCAACATTGATCAACCTCTTTTCACGAAGTCGATCAAACCCGCCGCGCTGACCACCTCGCAGATCGGTTACGTCAGGCTGCATGGCAGAAATTATCAGGACTGGTTTCGGGAAAAGGCGCCGCGCGACGATCGTTACAACTATCTCTATTCGCTTGATGAGCTCGAACCGTGGATAACGAGGATTAAGGAAGTAGCGGAGAAGACGCGCGAATCTTACGTGATCACGAACAACCACTTTCGCGGTCAGGCAGTTGTCAATGCGCTCGAGATTAAGGCGACGTTGGCTGAGAAACTAGTGCCGGCACCGGCACCGCTTTTCCAAGAGTATCCAAACCTGAGGGATTCAGCGGTGCCGGAGTTGGAAGTGAACGAAGTCGAGCCCAGACTCTTCAGTTGAGTGGTTTGTTCGAAGCTTGACGCGCACAAGCCCTCTACCCGAGGGAGAAAGACAACAAACTGAAGTTTGTCGGACTCTTAACTTGCCGCCGTCTGGGCAATCATTTGGGCAAAGGACACCGGCAACCCATCAGGATCGATGGCCACAGCCAGTTTGATCCCCTCGCCTTCGCGCTGCGTTGGTGGCATCACGAATCGGATTCCCTTGGTTTTCAGTTCCTCATAAGTCTTTTCCACGTCATCAACGTTAAAACCAATCGAGCAACTGCCTGCCTGTTTCGAGGGATCGCCCGTCGGCGGACCGCTGGGCGCAATGCCGCCACCGTGAAGAGCCAGCGTAGTAGTGCCAGTTTGAAACTCGGTCCAGTCTGGCGATTGAAACTTCAAAGGAATTCCCAGTTTGTCACGATAAAATTCCACGGAACGCTGCATGTCCGAAACTACGACCATCGTGTAATCAATCTGCTTAAACATTTTTTCCTCCTCGCCGCTTTTTCGCGGCATTGCCGGCGCCGAGAGCCACAATCACGTCAAACTCATCTTTCTTCAATTGCATCACGGACAATTGTGATTGTCGAATCAAAGGCAGTTGGCTCAATCTCTTGTCATAACGAATCGCCGCCAATGGCACCGGATTCTTCAATTTTCTGAGCGGCTTTAGATCCACCGCAACCCACTGTTCGTCGTCCCCAGTAGGGTCCGGATATGCGGATTTAATGACTTCGGCCAGGCCGACGACTGCTTTGTCTTTTCCCGAATGATAAAACAAGACGCATTCGCCTGTCGTCATCTGGCGCAGGTTGTTGCGCGCCTGGTAGTTTCTGACGCCACTCCAATCGGTCTTGCCGTCGGCGACGAAATCGTCCCAGGAATAGGTCTCAGGCTCCTGCTTCACCATCCAGTAGCAACTCTTTTTTCGGGTTGTGGTCTTTTTTGGCATTAACGATTTGTCCGGAAAGAGGCGCCAGCCTAGAATCTTTTGCCGTCGAATATTATGAAACCGGAGTAAGACTATGCTGAAAGAAGGAACCGTGGCCCCTGACTTTACTGTAAAGGACGAAAATGGTGAAACCGTAAAGCTTAAAGATCTTCGCGGCCAAAAAGTTGTGCTCTATTTTTATCCCAAAGACGATACGCCTGGCTGCACCAAAGAGGCTTGTGCGTTTCGCGATGCGTTTGCTGACTACAAGAAGCGGAACATTAAAATACTCGGAGTTTCTTTGGACAGTGAGGCCTCGCATAAGAAGTTTGCCATCAAATACAAACTTCCTTTCACGCTGTTAGCCGATACGGATCATGCAGTCTCTGATGCCTACGGAGTTTACGGCCAGAAAAAGTTTATGGGGCGCAGCTACATGGGCGTGAACCGGATGACTTTTTTGATCGACGAAAAAGGGAAAATCAAAAAAGTGTTTGAAAAAGTCAAACCCGAAGATCACGCGCAAGAAGTGCTGAAAGCGTTTTGAATCTGAAATGTGAAATCTAAATCGGAATCTCGCGACTGAAATCCGAATCCCGGCTAATTCCGGGATTTCAAATTACAAATTCCAGATTTCGGATTACGCTGCCACCCAGCCGCCGATTTTTTCCGTTTCGCCTTCCGGCTTCTTGCCCGGCATCAATCCGTGCAGGGCGCTAAAAGAACTTGGAACGTCGCGCTTTCGTCGCGGCATATTCACAGCTTCTTCCCTCGCCAGCAGCGTTTCCGTCGACTCGATTAGGTAATACTCCCGCGTGTTGTCGACTAACTCTGTACGTATTTCTCGAGTCCAAAGCAGTAGATTGGCCAATGCGTCGCCAACTTCGTCATCCCCGACATTGGCTGCCTTGCGAATCTCCTTTTGCGTTCGCGCACCTTTTTTGATCGCTTCTCTGACGCGCTCTATGGGAGACATTTTGCTTAATGCCCGGGGAAACATTGTTGAAGACTCGCGGTCTTCGTTCAAAAGCGGATCAGCCGAATCCAACAGCGGTTGGCTGACGTAGCGCTTGCGCGCCGAACGGTACTCTTTCAAAGCACGTCTGCTGTCAGTCACTTTTTTCCGAATACAGCTCTTGCAGTAAAGATTTCTTCCGTCTTTACGGGCGCGACAAACGCCAAATTCCGACAAGGGCAACTGCTGGGAACAAATTGGGCAGTTTTTGCCCGAATCAACCCGTTCTTCCGTCATTTCTGGGGCTCCAATCGACACGATGTTTCAGAATCTCCGCTGGAAGAAACACTTCGCGCACAGTCCGGACTTTGAGTATTAGCTCCCGGCACCGCAGATTGGCGTTGAGTTGATTGCTGGCGAGCTGCGTCTAAGAACGCAGAAACATCGCCGGGGTTTGCCTGAGACTCTTCACTTCAAATGAAGTAGTGCTCATCTAAACACCTGATCGGGGCATCGCGTAGCAGGTCAGCGGGGACATTCAAAAAATGTATAAAAGCAATTAACCTACAACACGATTAGAAATATCAGGTCCCACTCCAACGCTTCACATCTGGCAAACATTACTTCCGAACGAGGGAGTCGCATTATAGTGATCCGAAAACTTTTTGCAACTGCTTTCTCGGCCAAAGGTGGTCCATCATCGCATTGACGGAAAATGTTTCTCGACAGTGCATTGCGAAGCGAGTTTGAAAATGCAAACAACTCTCTTGCGAGAGGATAGATGATCGCATAAAGAAAACTCTAAACAATAGTTGCTGGACCAAGATCGAAAGCTTGTTTGTTAATGCATTGAAATTCATTCGGAAAATCGTAAATTTATTTTGCGTGACAAACCGTTCGCCGTCTGTTGCACGCAACACTTTCGATACGTTATCTCGTGGTCCTACTATCAGTAGTCGTAATCAGGATCGAATGTGTAACTTCATCAGAGAAAACTTTCAAATGGAGAGAAAAGTTTGAGATCGGTGAGGTTCACCGAATCAGCACAAGCGAATTCGTTTGTTGGTGTCGCGCAATTGAAAGACAACTCGCGCAATAGAAACACAATACGCCTCACCGTTGAACAACGAACGGTTGGGATCAGGCTTCAGCGCCAACTGCGATCTTTCAGACGGTAAACGAACTTTAGCCCCGACCAAACATCATTCACCGCGCAGATTTTGACATCAACCAGTCCGATTCTTAGCCCACTTTGTTGAACGATGTCGAAAGATAGATCTGTTTCGACGCCAGAACTCTTCTTTGGCCAGGAAACCCACAAGATTCCGTCGCTCGCCAGCTTCCGCTTGAGCTTCGGTAACTCTTTTTGCAGGGTTTTCCCGGTATCGACGAAAAGCATTATGAAATCAAGCTGCTTACGGGTCGCGGATGCCAGTGTCACATTCTCTGGCAGAGGTTGCAGTTCCTTGGCAAGAAAATTTTTTGGCGCGTTAACAACGGCAACGCTTTGCCCGGCCTTGATGCCGAGTTTTTTTACCAGTGGTGTGCCTGAATAATCCGACATTTCCGGCTCCGGTTGTTATTGGATTAGCCTTACTTGCCAACGTAAAAACCTGACTTTGTTAGCGGCCGTTACAATTGCTGAAAAATCGTTCGCACATGAGGTTGTTGTCGCTCATTCTGGCATCGGCGCAGGCGCAGAGGGCGCCGAGTGGCTACCAAAATGAATTCCGCGGCGCTCGCGACCGAGCGCTGTCATTACAATCGCGCCACCAAAGACGGTGACGGCGGTCAATGCCATAGCTGTAGCGTAACTCATGCGCTGCGCAAACAACGCTTCGATATAAGCGACCGAGCCCGCCAGCAGCACGCCACATTGATACGCAAATCCGGGCAGGAAGCCGCGGACCGAGTCTGGGGCAAGCTCGCTAAGGTGCGCTGGTATGATGCCCCAAGCTCCTTGAACCATGAACTGCATTAGAAATCCGCCAGTAACCAACAGTGCCAACGAAGGCGAGAATGCCCACAGCGGGACAACAGCTAGTGCGCACAGCAGGGCGATGATCATCGAGCGGCGGCGCCCGTAACGATCCGATAAGAGTCCAAAAACAAGCCCACCTACAATAGCGCCCACCATTGAAAGTGCTGTGACGGCAGCAACTTTTTGTGGGCTAAATCTCCACTGTCGTTTGAGAAGCGTTGGGTACATGTCCTGGGTTCCATGCGACACGAAGTTCATCATAGTCATCAGGAGAACGAGATAGATAAACAGCTTCCAATTGGAAGCGATACCGCGGCCCAGTTGACCCCAGCTTTCATGACGAGTCTTCTTCCATACCTCGGACTCTTTGACATAGAAGCGAACATACGCAGCCAGTAGGGCTGGAAACCCACCCAGGAAGAACATAGGTCTCCAACCCCAGCGCGGAAAAATGAAGAAGTAGCACGCTGCAGCCAGCAAGTAACCTACCGCGTATCCCTCTTGAAGCAGGCCGGAGAGTACTCCTCTCGATCGGGGCGGCACCTTCTCCATGGTAAGCGATGCGCCAACACCCCATTGGCCGCCCATGCCAATTCCGAAAAGAGCGCGAAAAACCATGAAGGTTGCGTAATTTGGAGCAAGACCCGACAGCACCTCTACCGCCGAGTAGAAGACAAGAATAGTTATCAGCGGCAACCGTCGTCCATAACGGTCGGCCAGGAGGCCGAAGATGAATGCCCCTACTGGCCGAAAAGCGAGCGTGACGGCAATTGAAAGCGCAATATCTTTATCAGACCGATGGAACTCCTCGGCGATTGCGGTGAGCGAAAAGACTACCAGAAAAAAATCAAACGCTACCAGAGTCCAGCCGGAAAAACCGGCAAATAGGGCTGCGCGATGCCCTTCGGGCTGGAACGGTATCTCTCTCGACGATGAGTCAGTTTTGGTTTGCAAGGTTCCGCACTCTTTGATCGGGGTCAGTCTGCTAGAGCGCGCGATACTATTACGTTAGAATTGATAAACTCAAGATTTGTTCGTCCGGTTGGAAAGTTGAGCAATTAATCCCCGCCTCGATAGATCGTTTGTTGAATTGTGAAGAGAGTACCAATGCAACTACCTGACAAGATCAAGTCCAGCGAAATAACGGATAGGAAGCTTTATCTAAACCGCCGCCAGCTCATGCGCGGGGCCATCCTGGTCGGAACGACCGCCGCCACAGGTCTGTTATATCGAAGGCTTAATCCGCCGGCAGTCGAGACACCGAAAGGCGAAATGCTGGTAACTGTCGCAAATTCCAATACTAACAATGCAGCCCGGAATGGCTTTATCACAAATGAAAAACTGACGCCCATCGAAGACATCACTAACTACAATAATTTCTACGAATTCTCGACCAATAAGCAGGGCGTAGCGGCGGAAGCCAGGGGCTTTGTTACAAAACCATGGAAGGTTTCAGTAGGCGGCCTGGTCAATAAGCCCACCACCTTCGGCCTGGAGGAGCTTTTGAAGTTTCCGCTGGAGGAACGCATCTATCGCTTACGCTGTGTGGAACGATGGTCGATGGTCATTCCCTGGATTGGATTTCCGCTGTCGTTGCTGCTCAACAAAGTTGAGCCCACTTCGCAGGCAAAATATGTGGCTTTCGAGACGCTTTATGATCCTAAACGCATGCCGAACCAATCCACCGGCGTGCTCGATTGGCCTTACGTTGAGGGCCTTCGTCTTGACGAAGCAATGCATCCCCTCACCATCCTCGCAACGGGCCTCTATGGCGAGACTCTGCCGCCGCAGGACGGTGCTCCAATACGGTTAGTGGTGCCGTGGAAGTACGGATATAAGAGCAGCAAGTCAATTGTAAAAATAACGCTCGTCGCTGAAGAGCCGCCCACAACCTGGAATATTCAAGCTCCGAACGAATACGGTTTTTATTCCAACGTCAATCCAAATGTGTCGCACCCGCGTTGGAGCCAGGCGCAAGAACATCGCATTGGGGAATCGAGCTTTACGTCGCGCGATACGCTGCTTTTCAATGGCTACGCGGACCAGGTGGCGCACTTGTATGACGGAATGGACTTGCGAAAGTACTACTAAGCTGGTCAGTTGTTAGTTGTTAGTAGTCAGTTGGAGAAGAAGTTTGTCAGTGGCTTTTCCACTGACGACGAACAACTGGCAACCGACCATTTGTTATGAAAGACACACGCTTCGCAAGACTTGTTCTGTTCGTTAACGCCCTTGTGCCGTTGACGTTACTGCTGTGGGACGTCTATCACAAACGTGTGGGTGCCAACCCTCTGGAATTTGCGACGCGTACCACTGGCATGCTGACCCTGCTATTTCTGATCATCACCCTGGCGGTGACACCGGCGCGCAAGATAACAGGACTGAACTGGCTCATAAAATTCCGGCGCATGTTGGGTCTATTCGCGTTCTTCTATGGTTTTCTGCACCTAATGACCTACATCTGGTTCGATCGCTACTTCAATCTCAAGAGTGTGCCCGGCGATGTCGCTACGCGGCCCTTCATCGCTGTAGGAATGCTGGCGTTCTTTCTGATGGCGCCGCTCGCAATAACTTCCACCGACAAGATGATCAAACGACTCGGCGGGAAGACATGGAACAAGCTGCACAAACTCGTTTATGCGGGCGGCGTGGCCGGTGTAATCCATTTTTGGCTGCTGGTGAAATCAGATACGCGGTTGCCGCTCACTTTTGGCTTTGTGCTGTTGCTGCTTCTCGGACATCGTTTGTTTGTAAAGCTTTACCCGCCGAATAGCGCGCGACCGACTTCACTATTACCGAGCAAGTGACCCGTCTGATACGCTTAACCGGCTTGAATGTCAGGGCCTTTTTGACCCGATGAATTCCGTCAACCGTTTTTCGAGTCGCGTAGAGAATTACGCGAAATACCGGCCTGGCTATCCGCCTGGGTTACTGGAGATTCTTCAGTCAGTGTGCGGTCTGAATAAGGAATCATTGATTGCGGATATTGGCTCCGGTACCGGTCTGCTCTCCGAAGTATTCCTGAAGAACGGCAATGCTGTATTTGGAATTGAGCCTAATGAGCTGATGAGAGCAAAAGCGGAAAGGCTGCTAAAAAGCTTTGCGCGCTTTAGAAGCGTGGCGGCAACGGCTGAAAATACGACGTTGCCGGATGCTTCGATTGATTTCATCACCGCCGGTCAGGCGTTTCACTGGTTTAATCGCGAAGCGGCAAAGCAAGGATTCACGCGCATATTGAAACCTGAAGGGTGGGTAGTGCTTGTCTGGAACGCGCGACGGCTGGATTCGACAGCTTTTTTGCGTGAGTATGAGGCGCTATTGGTACGTTACAGCCCAGACTATCCTGTCGTGAGACATGAAAACGTCGATGATGGAATCGGGGAGTTATTCGCGCCGCAACCGATGACGTCCGCAAGTCTCGAGAATGTGCAGCGATTGGATTTTGAGTCACTCGTGGGGCGTCTTTCCTCAATGTCCTATGCGCCGGAGGGCGGTCAGCCAAATTTCGAGCCAATGCTTTTGGAATTACGAGACATCTTCAATACGCATAACGAAAATGGCGTAGTAAACTTGGAATACGACACCAAAATCTATTACGGACACCTTCGAAGTTAAGTCAATTTCAATAAGACACTAAATAGTGCTTGAACAAGGATGAAGTTTTCGAGAACAGTCCAACACTATGGCGGCCAGCTTGATCTTATGCTGCAAAAGGCGCGCTATTCAGTGCGCAAGCGTTTCTCCCGTTCCGACGAGCAGCAAATCCTTAAACAGTACATCGATGAACTGGTTCCCAAAGACCGGCCGCGAACTGTGGTGGACATTGGGGCAGGAAATGGAGTGCGCTGGTCAAACAGCTATGCGCTGGTGCTGGAGGGCTGGAATGCGCTGGGCATCGAAGCCGATCCGCAAAAGTACGAACTGCTGACCCAGGTTTATCGACGTTTTCCCAATGCCAAGGCTTGTAATCGTCGCGTCCAGCCTGACACCATTAACTCACTACTGGAAAGTCTTGATATCGATAAAGACTTTAGCGTTCTTTGTTTGGACATTGACGGAAACGATTATTGGCTTCTCGATGCAATTTTGTCTTCCTTTCGTCCGCGCTTAATAGTTACCGAGATCAACGAGAAAATACCGCCGCCCATTCGCTTTGTAGTCAAATACGATCCCGCATTTAAGTTGCGACATCACTTCTACGGTTATTCCATTGCGGCACTGGGTGATTTATGCGCGCGCCACGATTACGGCATTTTGCGCCTGGAATACAATAATGCATTCATCGGGCCTCGAGAGTTGGCCGGCGACCGCTTCATTGATGCGACCATGGCTTACGAACAAGGTTATCGCAACGGCGCTGACAGGAAAAAGCGTTTTTGGCCTAACTTCGATATGGACGTGCTCCTCTCGATGTCGCCCGAGGACGGGGTGAAATTTCTGCGACAGTTTTACGCGAAGGACGAAGGCAACTATTTTCTTGGAATCAAGGCGGAAGACATTCCTGTTCCCAGTTCAAAAGCTGAACCAGCCATCTTTGCTGATCGCTAGGAGCAAAAAAGCCAAATGACCCGCCAGCGTCGACTTGGCCCCTCATTCACCGAAAAAAAGCTTGACGCGGTTTCAGACTGCGGCCAAAGTTCATGCGGACGAAGCATTTTGCGAATGCTCGTTAGTTAAATCTTTGAGTGACAGGAAGAGCGCTATGATCAAAAACAGGCGCAGCGATGAACGAGTCTCTACAAACCTGCAGGCGCGCTGGGACGGATTGTCCGGTAGAAACGAGGCACGAATCGAAGATCTCAGCATTAGTGGCTGTTTTGTGAACTCGAAAGGCAGAGTCGATGTCGGCGAGATCGTGGGGATTGAGATCAAGCTTCCTTCAGGGGAATGGCTGCCATTACGCGGCGAAGTCGCTTCCTACATGGCTGGAACCGGATTTGGAGTATTGTTTACGTTCCTTACGGACGATGAGGCACAAGCCCTGCGAGAATTGATCAACTAAAGCAATTTACTGAATCGCTCGCGTCTCAATCACGGTAATGGCGTGAGCGAGGTCTGCGCGGCTCAACGCCGCTTGCGGTCGAAAGTTTGTATCCGCCTGGAGCAAACCCGCTGAGACAGCGACGGCGACATAACCCTTCAATTGACTGGGAATGCCGGCAGCGTCGAGGTATGGTAAGGGAGTTCCCGCCTTTGCTTCAGCATCCGAACGCAAGCCCGCGGCGCGAACCAGCGCAACGGCTGCTGCCAGGCGAGTCATATCGTCATTGGGACGGAACTGACCGCCCTGAGTCGCGTCGATAAAGAGCGAGCCTGTTGGCGAGCTTTGCACGCTTTCAACAAACAATCTGGTTGCCGGATCACGCACGTCGGTGTAGTTGGACTGTCCCGGCAGGTATTGCGGCACGCGCGCGCTCATCACGAGCGCCGTCGCCAGATCCAAACGTGAGACGGCAAAGTCTGCCCGGAAACGCGAGCCGATCGGCCACATCGAAAATGAGCGCAGGTTTTGATAGACATCACCTTTAAGAGCCGGACTAAACGAATCGATGTCATTCAAGCGAGCATACTGCGCGCGACCAACCTCCAACACCCCGGAAAATTGTTGCGGCGTGCCGAAGGCACCCAGTGTGTTGCTCACCCTGACATGCCAGGTTCCTGAGTTCGGCGCGACAAATGAAAGAGTTTCGTGCTTGCCGTTGAGTCCCGTGAGGTTAATGGCGTTGGCCTGACCCCGCAGCGCACCAGTTTGATCGTAAACCGCGAGCGCCAAATCGTTGGTGCTCCAGAGCGGTCCCCACGAAATCTGAACCGTTGCCGTTACGGCGCCGGCTGGAACCGGCACGCTTATGTCTGTGGCTGTGCCCGGTTGCACTGTTCCCGAAAACTGAAGCGGCGCATCGCTCAAAAATTGGACTTGATTACGGTCGACTGTCCCACGCCAAGCGCCAATGCGTCGAGTCGGGTAAGCCGCCTCGAGCACGGCTGCGTGAACATTGAGCATGCCGGTGCCGCTTTCGTAGGTGTAATACGGCGGAAGTGGCGTCGCAGAGCGTTGCAGAATGTCTTTAACCTCGGCCGGCGTCAGGTTTGGATTGGCTTCCAGCATCAAAGCGATTGCGCCGGCAACCTGCGGCGCTGAAAAACTAGTGCCGTTTGCCGTAGTGTAATAAGGAAGTTCTGTTGCACTAAGGCGTTGCGTGTCAGCACCGGCAATGCCGCTCGCGCCGGTTACGTTTGCGACGCCCGAACCGCGCAGGCTGACTACATTGACTCCCGGCGCCACCAGCGTCGGATGAAACATCGAATTTGCAAAGTCGCCCCGTGAAGAGAAACTCGCCAACCGCCCTTTTGTATCTGTTGCACCGACACTGACCACCCAGGGCGCTACCGCGTACGGGTTCAAGGTGTGTGCGCCGGGGCCGTTATTGCCTGCTGAGAAAACTACATTGATGCCGGCATCAGTCAGCATTCTGGTAGCAATGTTGACCGGGTCGTTAACGTCGAACACGGTGTTTGCCGAGAAGCTGCAATTGACCACGCGAACCCCAAGACTGCTACCGTTTGCGAGCAGATAATCAAAGCCTTCAAGCACGTACAGCAGCGACAAATCGCCCGCACTGAGTCCCACTACGCGCGCACCTGGCGCCACACCCGTGTACTTTCCGGCCGATAGACTGCCGTTTCCGGCAATCACGCCGGCGACAAAAGTGCCGTGGCCGTAAGCTTGATCGGTATTGCTCAGGCTCTCCGAGTTGATTGGATAGTTAAAGCCAACACTGGCGCTCTGCGTGCTCGCCAACTTGATGTTCTTCGCCACGCGCCCCGCAAGATCGCCGTGATTGCCATCGACGCCAGTGTCGAGGACCGCGACGGCTATGTTTTTTCCGGTAACCGGCAAGTTGTGGTTGCTGGTCGCAATTTCTGCATCGCGCCAGGCGCGTTCAACGCCGGTCACAGCGCGAACTTCCGGCTCGCTGTTTAGATTCAAAGTTCGAGTGCCGTAGATTGACCGCACCGCAGGTAACTTGGAAATCGCGGTGATCTGATCACGTGTGCCTGTAAGCGTGATCATTGGTAACGCGCGAAAGCGAGTGCCGCCGATGATGCCGATTTTTTGCAGGTCAGCCAAATCCCCATCCGTCGGCAGGCTATGATAGACAACAACGGCATTGACCGTGCTGTCGTCGGCAAGTTGCGTCAGCTGCAACGCCAGCTCGGGATCAACACTTAGCAGTCCGGTTGACGGCGGTCGAATAGCGTTTGGCAAAAGCCCATCGGCACCAGTCATGACGATGCCATCAGCGCCGGTCATGACGATGCCATCAGCGCCAGTCATCACGATCCCCGTTGCGCCACTGAATCGCAATCCATCAGGCACCACTGAAAAAACTACGCCGTCCGCGCCTGTCGCTCGAACTGAGTCGGCGCCGGTCATCACAATGCCATCAGCGCCGGTCATGACGATGCCGTCCGCCCCGGTCATGACGATGCCATTGCTCGCTTGCCGTTGAATACCGTCAGCGCCAGTCATGACGATGCCGTCGGCGCCAGTCATCACAATGCCGTTAGCCAGTGTTATGGTTACGGAATCGGCGCGATAGCTGCTGCCGTCAGCGCCAGTCATCACAATACCGTCAGCACCGGTCATCACAATACCGTCAGCGCCGGTCATCACAATGCCGTCGGCCCTGGTAGCGCGAACGCTATTGGGATATGCAACTCCGTCGGCGCCGGTCATGACAATGCCATCGGCGCCGGTCATCACAATACCGGTTACTCCAGTAAACTTCAGTCCATCTGGAACGACCGAATAAAGCACGCCATCGGCGCCGGTCGCTCTAACGGCATCAGCCCCGGTCATAACGATACCGTCGGCCCCAGTCATAAC
>DASQPM010000205.1:0-4591 GCA_035643935.1 Pyrinomonadaceae bacterium
TGTGGCCACGCACTTCAAAATTAGCCGCGTAGCGCAAATAGTTTTTCATCTCTGAACCCGCCGGCGACCATTCAAGCCGCTCAGGCCGATCTTCGGTCTTGCGCACGGCAAAGCTTGCCTGCACCGAACCTATTACCGGCACCTCAGCGCGCACGATCCAGCGGGCGATGCCGCCACTCTCCTTGCGAATGCCTTCGATTCCCGGCATCAAGTCGGCAAAATTTTTGAAGTCGCCGAAAAACTCGCGCGCCCGTTCGAGCGTGGTTTTTAATTCCAATTGACCTGTGTATGAAGCTTTGATACGAAACATTTCCCGGTCCTTATTCGTGTTCTTAAACTTAATGATGCGCCGCTGCCAAGCTTTGTTGCTCGACAACGCCATGTGTTGTCCGACAAACTTCAGTTTGTCGCGCGACGACAAGCTCAAGCTTGTCGGACATAGATTAAGTTACACGATTGCGCGAACGTCGTAAACAAGCAATTTTTGTTAGGTTTTGTCACTAACAGGAGTTTTACTGAATATGAACAGGAGATGTCCCAAGTGCGGCAAGGAACAGCTTAAAGCATGGGATGAGCTTAAAGATGATGAGCGCGAAATAGTCCGTCGCTTGCCAGGCTCTGCCGATTACGGAACTGATGAACGCAAATCAATGCATCGCTGGTGCACGCGTTGTTGGCATGAAGAGACCGGCGCGGAAGATAGGGCGTAGGGGGGCAGCTCTCCTTGGAGTGCGGTGGCCTGGCACCGCTTTAGCCCGTGAGCGGCTTGAGGCCTCTTCTAGTTAAGCAGTCAATGTCATAGCGAAAGAATTCTATATGTCACCGGGGACCAAAGCGGCGCCAGGCCGCCGCACTCCAAGGAGTTGAACCCCCTACACCCTTACTCCGTGATGCGATCGTAAGTCGCGCGAATCGCCTGCATCCGCGCACTCAACGTTTCGTGCAGCGCTGCCGCGTTTTGGAAACCAAGCTTCCTGGCAATCTCTTCGGACTCGGAATGATCAATGCGAGGCAAGGTTGTGACCTTGCCCACGATTAGACGCAGATGATGATCTACTGAGCGAAGCAATTCGTAGCCGTTGCTGAGAGCCTCATAGTCTCGAGTTTCCAGCGATCCGGCAGCGGCGAGCCGATCCAGCGTGGCGCGTGTCGAGCGGTCGTCACCTTCGTCTGAAATATCGTCGCGGAGTTGCAAATAGCGGACTGCAAAGTAGACGTCCAACATGCCGCCCGCGCCAAACTTAATGTCGACTGCATCCGCTCGCCGTCCTCTCGTCTTCTCTTTCTCAAGCCGCTCGCGGATATGGCGCGTCTCGCTCCTCAATTCGTTCGCATCCATCGCTGCAGCCTTTTCGTGGACCGCATGCCTGGCGTGAGTCTCGATCATCTTGCCAAGCTCCAAATCACCGGCGACGGCCCTGAGTTTGACGTATGCCAGCCACTCCCAGACGGCGCTGCGCTGTTTCAAATATTCGAGAAAAGTTTCCGAACTGATAACCAACGGCCCATTCTTTCCGTCGGGACGCAGGCGCAGATCAACTCGATACAAATAGCCTTCGCGCGTCACGCTGGAGAGAGCGGTAATCAGCAATTCGCAAAGGCGAGCGTAGGCTTCGTCGCGAGTCAGTGAACTGATCGGCGAACCAACCAGCGAATCGTAGAGGATGATAATGTCGAGGTCGGAAGCATAATCGACGCCACCGCTCGCGAGCCGGCCCAACGCCAACACCGCGATGCGCGGACCCGCATCGATGCGGCCATAGCGGCGCCCGAGCTCGCGCCTGGCGATGAGATAGGCGACGTTTATGCTGGCGATCGCCAGTTCAGTCTGACGACGATTCGACTCAGCAACTGACATTTCGCCCGCCGCGTCCTGCGCCCCGATTTCAATCAACAGTTTGGACCACTCGCGCCGAAACGCCGACAATTCAGCCGGGAATGTTTTTTCCGCATCGACGCAAGCGCGTAACTGGGCGCGATAGTCTCGCTGTGATTTGCGGGCCGGCGAGCTCAACACCGCCAGCAATGCGGGACTGGCTGCGACCATTTCGCCGAATAATTCGGAGGCGCCGCAAAGGTGGACCAGCGCACGCAAACCATCGCGCGACATTTCGATCTCGTCTTCAGCCTTGGCGACGGAGGCAGCCACTCGGGCCGTCAATGCCAGGGCCCGTTTTGGATTTGCCGAGTCGCGCGCCGTGTCAGTTAACAACTGCGCCACCGATTCCGCATCACTGGAAATCTTTTGTCCGCTGTCTTTATCAAGCTCTAAAGCAAACACCGCTGCTGCAGGTTGAATTATTGTTCCTTCGCGAGCAGTGGCAGTCAGGCGTTCGCCGGCCCCGACAGAAACGGAAGGAGCCGCCGTTGATTCCTCGGCGCGTTCGGCAAAAACGCGATCGTAAGCGCAACGAACATTCGTCGTATGCAACTCCAGCGCCTGGTTGAATTTTTCCAGCGCGGATGCGCCTGGGAATCCCATTCGTCTAGCGACCAAACTTCGTTGCGTCTCGCTTTCTGGAACCGTGTGGGTTTGTAGACCATGCTCCATCTGCAAGCGATGCTCAAGCACGCGCAGAAACACATATGCCTCGGAGAGTTGCGTGCGTTCCTCCTCCGAGATCAAATTGCGGTCGGCTAAACGGCCGAGGCTTATTAACGTATGCGCACCGCGCAACCATTCGTCCAAGCCGCCGTGGGCCAACTGCAAGGCTTGAGCGATGAACTCGATTTCGCGTATCCCGCCACGTTGCAGTTTCACATTGAAGCCAGTCGCGCGGCGCTCGACCTGCCGATCGATTTTTTGTTTGGCCAGCCGCACACTGGCCAGCGCATCTTTTACAGAAACCTGAGGACGATAAATGTGTTTCTGTACCGCGACCGCAAATCGTGAAAACAGTTGGTTAGAGCCCGCCGCGGCGCGACTGCGAATTAACGCCTGGCGTTCCCATGCCTGCGCAGTTTTGTCGTAGTACTTCAACGCTTCATCAAGCGAACAGGCCAGCGCTCCGTCGCGCCCGTGGGGCCGCAAACGCAAGTCGACGCGATACGCCGGCGATTCCCCGGCAGGCTGCCCCACCAACTTGCTGATCGCCTCCGCTAATTTGATGAAGTATTCGCGATTGCTGACTTTGTCGCGTTCGCCCGAGCCTGCTGTTATTCCCTCATCTGAATAAATGAAAACGAGATCGATGTCTGAAGCGTAATTGAGTTCGCGGGAGCCAAGCTTGCCCAGCGCCACCACGCAAAAATCGGCTGTGGCAATGCGGCCGTGTGAGTCGTTGCAAAGCGGCGCTCCATATTTGTTATCAAGCGACTGCCGCGCCAGGCTCAACGCGTAATCCAGAATCGCATCGGCCAGATTTGAAAGTTCTTCAGTTGTTTCTACCAGCGTGTGCGCCCGCCGCACGTCGTGCAAATAGATCCGCAACAGTTCCCGCCGACGAAAGTGCGCAAACAAAGCCGCAGGGGTTAGCGAGGAATTAGTCAGCGCGAACCTGGCCAGCGATTCTCGTAACTGATCGGCGGTGCGCACCCGAGTATCAGCACGCTCTCGAGCAAGCCAGGGAATGTAATCCGGATTTTGTTCAAGGGTCGTGGCCAGTAGGGGGCTATAAGCGGCCAAGGCGAGCGCGTCAGAAAGCAGGCCCGTTTCCTTAACCAGCTTTTGGTGCGCGCGAGGTCGCTCTTTTATTAAGTTTTCCAGAAACAGGCCCGCGCTTTGCGGATCTGGAAGATCACGAATTAGTGATTCAATCTCTGCGTTAAGGGCCACGGAGATATTGTACGCGGGGCGCGCCGTGTCCGATAAGCTTTAGCTTGTCGTAACGCCGCGACAAACTAAAAGAACGTCTGAACCCGCTGTTGAAACGTGCTTGGTTTCCCCTCCCTTTGGGAGGGGTAGCGTAGGGTGCGAAGCTTGACGCGCACTAAGGCCCTCTCCCCAACCCTCTCCCAAAAGGAGAGGGCGAAAGACTTCAAACTATAAAGTTTATCGGACATCTGCAACGAACTGACCCACTACATCCCTATTGCCAAGAAACGCTGAAAGGAATATTCTCTGACGCACCCAAAGTCCGACGCTTTTTCAAAACAAGCGATTCGAGAACTTCCCAAAATTGATTCATCTTCCCAGGAATGGGATGTCTTCCAAACTTGATAGAGGAGGCGAAAATGAGACGTTCGTTTCTTGTGATTCTCTTGCTGGTCGTGACCGTTTTCTTTGTTGCACAGACGGCTTCGGCGCAATTGATCAAGATCCCGAAGATCCCAAAGCCAAAACCGCAGCCGACACCGACCGAACCAACCCAGCCGGCACCGACAACTGACTCAGAATCCGAACAGCCTGCAACTCGACCTACGTCCGGTAGCGCGTCGTCGCGCGCAGGAGGTCCTTACGCAGTTCAACCAGAGCCGCCGATGACAACGCCTCAGTTTCTGCCGGAGACGCTCGAAGTTCAGGTTCAGCATTGGGATTACTATTGGAAAATACCAAATGATAATCACAACACGAGCTGGGCCCCGCGTCTGAAGTTTGACGTAGTCTACGGCGGCTCGACCAAACTGCGCCTCAAAGTCGATTACTTCATGC
>DASQPM010000206.1:0-5755 GCA_035643935.1 Pyrinomonadaceae bacterium
TCTTTCACAAAGAATAAGGTAACTTTCGTTGACTGAGAGACTGCGAATTTGCTTTGCAGGAATCGGTGGCTAAGACCCGAACGAAAATGCCCGGCATTAAAAACGACACCCAAAACTTTCAACCTCGCGCCACAAAATTCACGCGAGTGTTATGTCTTTTTGTCCTGGCGTTAGCAGCCGCGGCGTGTCCCAGAAACGATAAGGGACCTGAACCGCGCGTTAGCGTTTCTGATCGACCCGCCGAAGCGACCACGTCGGTTTCAGGCCCGACCGCATTCAACGGTGAACGCGCAATGGACCACGTGCGCAAGCAAATTGAGTTTGGACCGCGTATCGCCGGTTCAGCGCAGTTGGCAAAGACACGCGAGTACATCATAGGCGCGTTGAAGAGTTACGGCCTCAAGGTCACGACGGATGAGTTCAACGCCTCCACGCCAATCGGCGAGCGCAGACTGGTTAATATCACTGCTGAGGTTCCCGGCGAGTCCAGGGATGTCATCGTCATTTCCAGTCATTACGATACGAAGCTCTACACCAACATGCAGTTTGTCGGCGCCAACGATCCTGGCGCGTCGGTTGGCACACTGCTGGAAATTGCCCGCGTCTTAGGCGCTAGTCAGCAGAAACCAAAGTTTACTTATTGGCTCGTATTTTTTGACGGTGAAGAGTCTTTCTGCGAAGGGTGGGAGCAATGCGGCAAGCCGGACGCGCCGGACAACACTTACGGCAGTCGCTATTACGTGACCCAATTGCGCAACCACAATGAACTCGGCCGCATTCGAGCACTGATCCTTCTGGATATGATGGGGTACAAAAATCTCGAGCTCGGACGCGACGATATGAGCACGCGTTGGTTGCAGGACATCGTTTGGCGCGCCGCGCACGATCTTGGTTATGGAAAGTATTTTGTCGAGCGACCTGAAGGCGTTGGCGGTGACGATCACGAACCATTCCTGCGCGCCGGCATCGATTCGCTCGATTTGATTCAGCTCAGCGGTTATCCCTACTGGCATCGCGCCGACGATACGGCGGATAAAATTTCGCCACAGAGCATGAAAATCGTAGGCGATGTCGTGCTGGCCAGCTTGCCTCGCATCGAACATTATCTTCAAAGCAAGGGCCGCTAACGCTTCTCAATTAATATGCCTGCCGAAAAGAAACGCATTGCAGTTGTTCCGGGCGATGGTATCGGTCCGGAAGTAATTGCGCAGGCAGTTCGCGTCCTAAAGCAGATCGAGAAAACGCACGGCGCGCAACTTGAGTTGGTCCATTTCGATTGGGGCGCCGACAGATTTTTGCGTGACGGTGTAACGCTGCCGCCGGATGCATTGGCAATGCTGTCGAATGAGTTTCACGCGATCCTGGCGGGCGCTTTTGGCGACCCGCGCGTGCCTTCAAACAAACATGCAGAAGATATCCTGTTGGGGATGCGGCGCGGGCTGGATCTATACATCAACCTGCGCCCGGTGCGCTTGCTCGATGCGCGTTTGACTCCTTTGCGAAACGTAACAGTCGACGACATCGACTTCGTAGTCTTTCGCGAAAACACGGAAGGCGCATACTGCGGCGCCGGCGGCTTTTTAAAAAAGGGAACTGCCGATGAGATTGCCACGCAGGAAGAGTTGAACACGCGACGCGGCGTTGAGCGCATCATTGTTGCCGCGTTTGAATACGCGCGCGCGCAGGGACGACAGCGCGTGACCATGGCCGACAAGTCAAACGTGCAACGCTTTGGCGGCGACCTGTGGCAGCGCGTTTTCAAGGAAGTGGCTGCAGACTACGCAGAGATTGAAGCGAACCATCAATACGTCGATGCGATGGCCATGTTCATGGTGCTTAACCCGGTGCAGTATGACGTGATCGTTAGTAACAATTTGTTTGGCGACATATTGACGGACCTCGGCGCGGCAATTCAGGGCGGCTTGGGTTTGGCAGCGTCAGGCAACATTCATCCAGGACAGGTTTCATTATTCGAGCCGGTTCATGGCAGCGCGCCGGCCCTGGCGGGCAAGGGAACGGCGAATCCGGTGGGCGCTATTCTGACGTCGGCCATGATGCTAGAATACCTGGGCCACAAGAAAGCCAGCGAAACAATAGAGAAAGCGGTGCGCGAGTCGATCGTTAACAACGAAACGACACGCGATCTCGGTGGCCAGCTTTCCTGCGAAGAAGCGGGCGCGGCAATTTCCAAACGGATTACGGCAAACTAAAGCTACTAAGCAATGAAGCGATTATTTCAACCGGGAATCGAGCGCGTGATGAATCGCGACAACGGCAAGCTGGCGCAGAAGATTGTCGCCGCAGTTCTGGTCGCGGCGATGCTCGCTGCGGTTCGCGTTCCGACAATCGTTATCGTCGGCGTTGTGGTTGCCGGAGTCCTGATTATGATCGCAGTCGATCGTTCGCAGCGCCGCAAAACGGATCTCGTCTTTGCTTTTTATATTGCTGCCGATGAAGTGCTTTGTGATGAGGAGCGCAGATATCGTTTTGAAGTTGCAGACGCGATCAAGGCGGGTGAAAAGGTTGTGAGTTTGTTGCCGGATCCGCCGCCGCTGAGTAGTTTTGCGTTGGGTGCTTTGTATTACTCGGTCGACGATCATAACGCCGCGATCGAACATCTTGGTTTGGCGGCTGAAGAACAGATACTGAAAGATAGCATTCATAAAAGGCCATCGCGCCAGCTAAGGCGTTATGTTGCGAGGTTGCGGCAAATTGAACGCGCGCCGCAGCGGTTCGCCAGGGTCAACGCTGCCATTCAGAATCTGGAACGATTTCATCGCGAGACTGGCGCGCGCTTGTTGGCGGAGAGCCAGCGTCATTTGAAGAAACTGGTCGAAGCTTATGCAAACGAGACGGCCGAACAAAGTAAATTGCCGCCGCGTAACGACGGAATGATTTCGCCAGCGCGACAGTTAAACTCGATTACGGCACCGCCGCCAATCTCACAAGTGCTGAATGACGTTTACCAGGAAGAAGCGACGTCTTCCTGAGAGCCGACACACCTCTTGCTCGAAACTCTTACAGCCGAAATCATTGCCATAGGCTCCGAGCTTTTGGCCCCTGACCGCACTGACACCAACAGTCTTTGGCTCACCGAAAAACTCAATGGCATTGGCATCGAGGTTAAGCTGAAAACGATCGTCGGCGACGACGATGCGCGTCTGGAAGAAGCTATTAAGGATGCGGCGCGGCGTTCGAAGATTGTGATCACCACCGGCGGGCTGGGCCCAACTGAAGATGATGTCACGCGAAAAGTTGCGGCACGCGCGTTGGGTCGCAGACTTTCATTGAATGAAACAATTCTTGAAGAACTGCGGCAAAAATTTTTAAGCTTTGGTCAGCAAATGCCCGAACGAAACTCGCGACAGGCGATGGTGATTGAAGATGCGGAAGTGCTTCCGAATCCTAACGGCAGTGCGCCGGGAATGTTTATTGAACACCAGGGTGCCGCGATTGTTTTGCTGCCAGGACCGCCGCGCGAGATGCGGCCGATGTTCGAGAACCACGTGCAGCCAAGGCTCGTTGGCAGAGCGGGTTCGGTGAAAGTTTTGCGACGGCTGCTAAGGGTCGCGGGTCTGGGCGAATCTGCCCTCGATGAAAAGATCGCGCCAATCTATACGAAGTACGAAAACCCGCAGACAACAATTCTCTTTAATCAAAGCGAAGTCGAAATTCATCTGACTGCGCGTGGTAGAACTGAAGTGGAAGCCAACGCGCTGCTCGATCATTTGTCTGAACAACTCGAAGAGCGTTTGGGCAATGCTGTGTTTTCATTTGCCGGGGAGACGATGGAGCAGGTGGTTGGTCTGAAGCTGGCGGTGGGTGGCTACACTTTAGCAGTGGCCGAGAGTTGCACCGGTGGCTTGATCGCGCAACGTCTCACCGACGTGCCCGGCTCGTCGAAATATTTCATCGAAGGCGTGGTCGCTTACTCGAATGAAGCAAAGACGCGGTCGCTTGATGTTAAGCCAAAGCTGCTGCTTGAACACGGCGCGGTGAGCGCGGAAGTTGCCGAAGCAATGGCGCAGGGAATTCGCAAACGAACGAAGACCGATTTTGGTTTGTCGGTAACGGGAATCGCAGGACCGGGCGGCGGCAGCGAAGACAAGCCAGTTGGCCTCGTTTACATCGCGCTTGCTGATGAGGTTCAAACTAAATCCCGCAAACTGCAAATCCCCGGCGATCGGCAATTGGTGCGCTGGCGTGCGAGTCAGGCGGCGCTGGATTTGCTGAGAAGACGATTGATTTAGTTTTCAAGACTTAGCAATGAGGGGAAATCGCTCGGGATGCTCGATGGATTCCACTGCGAGATCGATATCTAGATCCGGCCAGTGCAAATGGCGTTCGTTCAACAGTTCCACATTGTGGATGGCACCTACAGAAGCATTTCTGAACCAGGGAAAATTCTCGAAGGAGAGAAACGACTCCTTTTCGCCGATCAAGAGCCAAATCCCTTGTTTATCAATTTGCGTGACCTCAACTTCTAAAGTGATCTTGCCACCGGCGTGTGATTTCATCGCTGTATTCCTCTATTAATCTATGCGTGGTTCTTATTTGGCCCGACCTCGGACCGTAATTCTCTGCCAATTCGATCCGCGGTTCAAGCCAGAACTTCGCATCGCCGTTTGCACAAGAGACATGGACTTGCATTCGTGGTTCTTCGCGCGAATAGAAGAAAAACCTAAAACCCCGTTTTTGAAACACTCTGGGGCTCAATTGGTATCTTAGCACCCCTATTGAAATTCGTATGAAGCTGGCCCATCATAGCCACCGTTCTCGCCAAGGCTTATCGTTATTAACGAAACCACGTTTTCAGACTTAGCAAGAATGCTTTCATCGAAGGTTAGCTAGTGCGTCCAGCTGCGGTCATTCTCATCGCCTATCTGCTCGGCTCGATACCGTTTGGCTATCTGATCGTGCGCTCGTCGAAACGTGCCGACATCAGGGAAACAGGTTCGGGCGGAACTGGTGCGACCAACGTTTCGCGGCGTGCGGGAAAAGCGGCTGGCGTTTTGACGTTGGTGCTCGATGCGTTGAAAGGCGCGGCGGCGGTTGTGATCGCCAAGCTCGCTTTGGGATTACCGATTTTCGCAGCGAGTGGTGGTCCGTCGTTAGCTCAAGCCGCAAACAGCAGTGTGGCCATTGAAAACGTGTATTGGTGGGTAGCTGCGGCAGCGATCGCCGCGATCGTGGGACATATCTTTCCCGTCTGGCTTGGGTTTCGGGGAGGCAAAGGAGTCGCCACCGGCGTTGGAGTTTTTCTTGTTCTGGCGCCGCTGGCGGTTGTGTTTGCGGCTGTGTTGTTTCTCGTGATTGTTTTGTTAACTCGTTACGTTTCACTTGGCGCGATCGTTGCCGCTGCCACAATACCGGTGCTTGTCCTGATTCAGAATTATATTTCGCCGCATGTTGAATTTTGGCCGTTGATGACTGCCGCAATTGTAGGCGCTGCGCTAATCATTTTTGCGCACCGGGAAAACATTGCACGATTGATTCATAGAACCGAAAGCAAGTTCGAATAACGGTAGAGTCTTAATTTCAGTTCTCTGTGCGTCCTCTGTGTTCTCTTTGACTCGGTGGTGAAACTTTATTAGCGATTGCTCACCACAGAGACACAGAGAACACAGAGGACGCACAAAGAAGAGTTCAAGCTAAAACGCTACTCGAAACTCATGCGCATCGCCGTCATTGGAGCAGGCAACTGGGGAACTGGACTGGCGATTATGGCGGCGCGGGCCGGCCATGAAGTCCTTGT
>DASQPM010000207.1:0-5843 GCA_035643935.1 Pyrinomonadaceae bacterium
GCGTTCCTTTGGATCATTGATCCCGATGGAAACAAGATCGAACTTTGGGAGCCAAAAATTTGGGACGACAAAAATAAGAAATGATAATGAGGACTCTTATGCGAGCATTAACCTACCTCACACTTTTAAGTCCCGCCGATCGCGCACTTCCCAAATCGCGCCATCTTCGCGCCATCGTGAAGTTGAGCAGCTATCGGCCCAACAGCACGAAGACGTAAATGTAAGAACCCTCGCCAGTTGATTGGTGCCCCCGCAGGGATTCGAACCCCGAACCAACAGATTATGAGTCTGCTGCTCTAACCGTTGAGCTACAGGGGCACAGAGTAGGACAGACTTTCTAGTCGGTCATTGATCGAACCTGGTCTGTCATTGATCGAACTTGGTCTGTCACGACAGGCAAGGATGCCTGTCCTACAGGCAAGCACTCGTCACAAACAGGCAAGGACGCTTATCCGACATTTCAGGATTGCCGGAAGATTCTAGCGGAAAACGTGCGGCCTTTCCACGAGACGCTATTTTAGGTAGTGGGGTATTTCTGTCCCCACTACCCTATTTTAGTAGTCATGCACCAACTTCACTGCCGAGTTCGCGAGTGGGTCCAACTAGCAACCCACCCGCTACCGCGAGGTGGTACTGACTTCATGCCACGCGAACCCGTTACCGCGCGGTAGTACTGACTTCATGCCACGCGAACCCCTTGCACACAACTATCCTGAGACATCGCTGCAACGTGCGTGTTAAGATTTTTTTTGCATTCAACGTTCGACGTGTATGGACACAGCCAGCACAAATGAGCTTCCTCTCGTGCCACTGGGCGCGGGCGATCTGATTGATCGCGCCGTGCGTCTTTATCGGCGTCATCTGCTGGTGCTGATACGCATTGCCGCCCCGCCGGTGTTTGTTTCTGCTTGTGGCTCGGTCTTATGGACCATCTCCTGGCGCGGTTTCTTTTCAACCCCAAGCAATCTCGCTTTCGCAATTTACGTGTTTCTGTCCATCGCCGCCGTCGTGCTGATAATTGGAGGTCACATTTTCAGTTTGCTGGTAATGGGCGGCGCTTCACGCAACCTCGTCGCGCATCTCCTGTCAAACGAGCCAGTGCTGGCGCGCACGACTTACGCGGCAGTGCGATCGCGTTTCTGGTCGCTGCTGGGCGCGAGCGTGCTCATGATGATGTGGCTGGGGCTGGCGTTTAGCGTCGGATTTTTTGGTTGGTACTTCGTCGTTATCTTTGTTTCACTCGGCGCTATCCTACTGGGAGAAAAAATATCGGTGTGGCTGGGCGCTTTTGTCGGCGTGATTGGTGTTCTGGCGGCAACAACGCTCGCGTTGTGGCTGTTTTTCTTTATGGTCGGCCGCATCGCATACGTGCCGCAAGTCATGCTGGTTGAAGGGAAGCGCGTTTTTGAATCAGTGGGCCGCAGTTTCTCACTCGCGCGCGGAAATGTTCGCCGGCTGATGGCGATGACGCTTTTCATTACTTTCGCCACTTATTCGGCGCTAATGATTCTGGTAATTCCGCTCGGCTTCTATGGCTACCTGAACGGAATCGATCCATCACCGTGGAATGGCAGCGAATGGCCGGTATGGTATGCGATTGGTTACAGCGTGCTCGAGCCGTTGAGTTCCATCCTCTTAGCGCCGGTGTGGATGCTGGGACTTTCGCTCTTGTACGTGGACGAGCGAGTGCGTCACGAGGGTTACGACATCGAGTTGATGGCGTCGCAGCGATTGGAAGCGATGCCGCAGATCAACGTGACTTCACCTCTCGCTCCGGCTATCTCGACCTACCCGGCGCCAATGCCGGCATTTGCTGCAAAGGGAAGCGTGCTCGGACTCAATCGATAAGTTTGTCGGTCTCGAATCAGGTTTAGAAATTCGCACTAGCTATTATGGTCCACGTTCTAAAGTACATATTAAAAAGCCTTTGGGCTTTGTCTGCTTCCCTTTCCCGTTGGGAAGGGAAACAAGGGGAAGGGTTTAGCGACATCAAACCCTCTCCCAATGGGAGAGGGTGCCAGACTGTGCGACTCGGCATCGTTTTCTTTTTGCTCGTCGTTCCCGTGCACGCCACTTCGATAAACGACTATTACAAACATATCACTCAGGCCATCACCGCACTGGATAGTTTGGCCCAAATAGCGAACGAGAACGAAACTACACCCGCATTTGAAATGCGAACTGCTGAGACTATTTCGTCTGTGCGCCAACTGCTGCCGGCAAGTGAAACGGTTGAGTTAGGCCAGCAAGGCTTCACAGTCGATAACTCGTGGCTGCAAACCGAGCTGGAAAAATACAAAACTGCTGCAGCAACCGAGCGACCGGTACTGCGTGGTCAGCTGATCGAACGGCTGGAAGCAATTAGGGAACGCATAAACGAAGTTGAGTCAACCACGTCAGAGAACCATGACAAGGACCAGAAAACGAAGAAGCTGGCGGAGATTTTGCAGCGGCCGGAGTACGCACGAAAAGTAAAACAGGAAAGCGCGATCGGACGTTTGTGGCGACAGTTTGTGAAATGGCTCGAGAGTCTCTTTCCAAAACCAAAACCGATCGCGCCCGGCGCCGCCGGGATGTTAAGCAAGGTGGCCCAGGTCTTTGTCATTTTGCTTGCCCTGGCAGTCTTGATTTTTGTGGCCAAATTGTTTTTGCCACGTTTACTTCATAGTCGTCGCACAAAACGCAAAGCAAAAGAGGGTCCCAGAATTATCCTGGGCGAACGACTTGAGCCAGACCAATCGGCCACCGATTTGCTGTCAGAAGCCGAAGGTTTGGCGCGCAGTGGCGACTTGCGCGCGGCCATACGCAAGGCCTACATCGCTTTGTTGCTCGAGCTGGGCGATCGAAAAATCATTACGCTGGAACAGCATAAGACGAACCATGATTACCTGCGCGCCGTGCGCCGGATCGAGTCGCTTTACCCGAGCGTGAAACAACTTACTGACAGTTTCGAACTGCATTGGTATGGCTTGGCACGGGCCACGGAAACTGACTGGCAAACCTTTCGTTCCGGTTACAAGCAGGCGCTGTCAGCCTGATGTGATTTTAGATGCGACCACGTTTTGGAATCATCTTGATGTTTGTGCTCGCAGTCGTAATTCTGATTGCGATCAATTCGGTCGCGTATGTCCAGGAAGAAGACAAACAGGATTCCGAGTTGGCGCCGAACCGATCTTCCTACAACGCCGGTGCCACCGGCACACGCGCGTTTTACGACCTTCTGAACGAGTCGGGCTATAAAGTCACACGCTGGCGCGAACCGCCTGAAAAACTGCTCGGCGCCGGCGGCGAAAAAGTTGGCACCTTTGTCATCATTGGCCGCCCCACTGTCTCTATCGAGGAACAAGAAGCTAAGAGTTTGTTGCTCTGGGTTGAGCGCGGCGGGCGCCTAGTAATTATCGATCGTCGTCCGGATGAGTTTCTTTTGCCGCGTTCGGGGGATTGGACCATCACCACCGAGTTTATCGATTACCCCGGTTTTGGCGTCGATCCGGCCAACCAGCAACAGATGACTGAGGGTGTGAAGGCGATACGACCGGCACTGCCTACGCTGTTGACGCGTGAGGTCGAGTCAGTGATGCCTTCCCGCTTCTATTCGGCGATCAAGTTTTTTCGCACAACCAAAGATGAGTCTAAAGCTTCAACAAACTCCAAATCCGAGGCGGCGAGCGATTCAATTACGTCACCCGCGCCGGTTGTTCACCTAACCGTTGGCGAAAAGACCTTGTTGCTCGACTACTTTCATGGTAACGGCCGCATCGTCGTCTTGAGCGATCCTTTCACGGTGGCAAACGACGGCATCAGTCTTCATGACAATCTGCAATTGGCGCTTAATCTGGTCACGACTAAAGAGGGCCTGATCGCCTTTGACGAGTTTCATCAGGGCCGTGGCACCACGCACAATGCTTTTGTAAGTTACTTTTCGGGCACGCCGGTGTTGGCGATTGGCGGGCAGATTGTGTTGCTGATCATGTTGATATTATGGACGCGCGGTCGCAGGTTTGCCCGGCCATTGCCTTTGCCGCGAGTTGATCGCCGCTCGACTCTTGAATTTGTTGCTTCAATGGCTGAATTGCAGGAGCGGGCACAGGCATTCGACCTGGCGATCGAAAATATTTACGGCCGCACGCGCCGAGTTTTGACGCGCTATGCCGGCGTTGACTACAACACTTCGCGTGCGGAGATTGCGGCGCGGGTCGCGTCGCGCTCTTCGCTCGAGGCCCATCGGCTGGAAACCTTGATGCGCCAAGCGGAAGAGGCAATCAATGGCGCACCAATCAGCGAGCGGCAGTCAGTTCAATTAGTGAAGCGGCTGCGCGAAGTTGAAAGTGCGCTTGGCCTGCGCATGCGTTCGCGCGAGGCGAAACAAACGGCGCAAAATATTTGACGAAACGCAATCTTTGTACTTTGATCTTTGAACTTTGTACTTCGTACTTAGAAGCTAGTACGGTATGAAGCCAACAATGATAGACGATGCCAGCGGTCACTCAGTAGCTCCCTCGATGCAGAACCGCGAGCGGTAGCGACCGGATGCTTCGGTCGACGATGAAATAGAGCGTTCGGGCGGCCATCAACATTGAATTGCAGCATCCGGTCGCTACCGCTCGCGGTTCTGCATCGAGCATTTCCTAATGGCAACATATAAACGTTCCAAGTTCTAATTGTAAAAGTTCCAATCCAAAAGGACACCTTCTTTAACCAATGATTGAATAC
The DNA here is from genome assembly GCA_035643935.1 of Pyrinomonadaceae bacterium. Taxonomy (GTDB): domain Bacteria; phylum Acidobacteriota; class Blastocatellia; order Pyrinomonadales; family Pyrinomonadaceae; genus PSRF01. Next base: position 4,714 of record DASQPM010000207.1, read on the forward strand.
GTCTCCTCAACTGTCGAACACATCCGGCGCGAGCTGGGAAAAATAATCGTCGGCCAGGACGAGCCTATCGAGCAAATCCTGGTGGCGCTGCTTGCGGAGGGTCACGCGCTTATCGAAGGCGTGCCTGGCACGGCAAAGACGCTAACGGTCAAAACGCTCTCGCGCATCATTAACGCGAATTTTGGCCGCATCCAATTCACTCCCGACTTGATGCCGTCCGATATCACGGGCACAAATGTTTTCAACGTTGCCACTTCAACTTTCAATCTGCGGCCTGGTCCAATCTTTACCGACCTGCTGCTGGCCGACGAGATCAATCGCACGCCGCCCAAGACACAGGCAGCGTTGCTGGAAGCGATGGAAGAACGGCAAGTAACGATCGATGGAGAGCTGCATCGCCTATCGCCGATTTTTACCGTGCTCGCGACTGAGAACCCGATTGAGTACGAGGGCACGTATCCGCTTCCCGAAGCGCAACTCGATCGGTTCATGCTGAAGATTCTGCTGGACTATCCGCAAGAAGAACAGGAACGTCAAGTCGTAGCAAACTGGGATGCGGGTTTCAACTCGCGCCGGCTTGCTGACGTGGATATTCAGCCTCTCGGCGATGCGGATGCAATCGCTCGCTGCCGTCACGAAGTGGTCACCGCGCGTATGGAGCCGGGCGTGCAACATTACGCCGTCGATCTGGTGCGGCGAACTCGGGCTCATCCGTTTATTCATTATGGAGCGAGTCCGCGCGCTTCGGTGGCGTTGTTGTTGTGTTCGAAAGCGCTGGCTGCAATTCGTGGTCGTGATTTCGCCACGCCTGACGACGTGCGCGATGTTGCGCGTCCAGTGTTGCGGCATCGTTTGACCTTACGCGCTGAAGCGGAACTGGACGGCGCGACGCCGGATGCTGTGATTACGGACATTCTGAGGTCCGCGGAGGTTCCGCGTTAATGCGATAACGTTTCAACAATGGGGAATATTTATATGAAGAAAGTATTAGTTGCCTTAATTCTTATTGGCCTCGTCAGCCCTTCCCTTAGTGCGCAGGATTCAATCAAACCTTTTGCTGAGTTCGAGCGTCAACTGAAAAGTGAGCCTGCCGGGTGGGCTGGCGATAAGAGCCGGCTTTCCGCCGTGTT
>DASQPM010000208.1:0-3551 GCA_035643935.1 Pyrinomonadaceae bacterium
TCTATCATTCATGCAGAATCTCATAACATTCTTGCCCACAGCTCACCCTTGGGAGTATTCTGGAGCACAACTGAATTAATGGGGCTTGAGGTAACGGCTCTAGAGCGCAAGTTTTGGATCAATGCCGACCTCGCACAGCCCTCGCCGGAGTTCGAACTCGCGGCTTGAGGAAGAGACGCTAAAGAAATTGCGTCTAATATCTTTGGGCGCGAGTTTGTTTTTTTGGATCATGAGATGAGGAAGCAACTATGAACAAGAAACATTTGGAAGACATGCTCTATGCCATTCTGCGATTGAACGTGCCGATTTTGATAGGTGACGGCCTAGGATCCTATCGGCGGCTGGACGTGCTATGGAGAGTTACTGGCTATCTGGGCGAAGGAACAAAACGACAGATGGAAATTGAGACCTTGAGCCAAGCCTTGGGCTTGAGACTCGCGCTGTATTTCGATTCTATAATTGAGTTCCAAAACGAGGATTTGTATCATCCCTCATTTAAGCAGGGGCTACTAGTCCTAAAGTCCCAGTGGATAGTGCCACCAAAGGGCCGACCCGCATGGCGAGTACCGGTGCGCCGGGTCCGTTTACGCGATTGACCGGCAACGCACCAACGGAGCAATACCAACTGCTGCCTCGCTGGACAAAACTACGCGTGCCTCGCTAGACTACGCGTTCAAATACGGCCCCGATCGCTCGCCAAGCTCGCGGTTAATTAAACAACGCTTAGACGGAGAACTTGTTAAAGTTATGGCTATTTCTGCAACTCAAATTCGCCGGGGAATGGTGCTCCTGTTTGAAGGCGAGCCGTGCAAGGTGATGGAATTTCGCCATCACACGCCCGGAAATTTGCGCGCAATGATTCAAACTAAACTCAGAAACATCAAGACCGGCTCGTCATTCGAGCACCGCTTTCGTTCGGTTGACACGATTGAACGCGCTACGCTCGAACAGCATGAAATGGAGTATATGTATTCCGACGGTTCACATCATCATTTCATGAACACAGAGAATTTCGAGCAGGTCGCTCTAAGCGGCGAAGATCTTGGTGATGCGGCCCAGTGGTTGACGCCGGGACTGAAAATACAGGCTGAATTTTTTGAAGGGGCGCCCATTGGGATTGATTTGCCAGCTTCGATGGAATTGACCGTCACTCGCACTGAACCAACAATGAAGGGCGCAACAGTTTCCAACGTAAACAAACCAGCGACGCTTGAAAATGGAGTTATCGTGACCGTGCCGCCCTTTGTCAACGAAGGCGACCGCATTCGCGTTGATCCCACCGAAGGCCGCTACATTGAACGTGCCAAGTAGTAGGACAGACATTCCCGCCTGTCCCTCGTTGATCGATAACTAAGACGACGTATATTGAAAGAGAAAAGAAAATTTTCCATTTATCATTTACCATTTGTCTTGCCAATTTCCCGATTCAATGTGGGTTGCGGTGGCTCTAAATGAAAAATGATAGATGTCAAATGATAAATGGAAAATCTTCTTTTCGCTTTCAACTAACTTGACCTGCCTTCTAGAATTAACGGACAGGCAGGAATGCCTGTCCTACTTATGTACTTCATCTACAGCCTTCTGCTCGCTGTTGGTTTTCTCATCCTACTGCCTCGCTTTCTCTACGATGCATTTCGCCATGGCAAGTACGTCGCCGGATTTCGCGAACGCCTTGGCACCGTCTCGCCTGTAACCGGGCAACCGCTGATTTGGATCCACTGCGTTTCCGTCGGCGAGACTCAGGCGGCCCGTCCCCTGGTGCTGGAACTCAAGAAACAACTTCCCAATTTCCGCATCGCCATTTCGACGACCACGTTAACCGGGCAAAACCTTGCCCGCGAGATTTTCAAGTACGATGTTGAAAAGATTTTTTACTTTCCTTTCGACTGGCGTTGGACCGTGCGCCGAACACTCAAAGCCTTACGCCCTGAAGCGGTATTGATTATGGAGACAGAACTGTGGCCCGGCTTTTTGCGCGAGTGCGAGCGCCAACAGATTCCGGTTGTCGTTTTGAACGGCCGGCTGTCTGAACGATCGTTTCGCCGCTATCGCCTGTTTCGAGGTTTTATGTCGCGAGTACTGCGCGGCGTTAGTTTGGCCATCATGCAGACTGAACCTGACGCGGCCCGCCTGCGGCTGCTGGGAATCGCGACGGAAAAAGTGAAAGTGTCTGGCAGTCTGAAATTCGACGCGGGCACGTTACCGTTGAACGACGAATTGACAGCGGCGTTGGGCGCGCGCTTCAACTTCAACAGCGATGCACCATTAATCCTGGCGGCCAGCACTCACGCGCCGGAAGAACGAATTGTCATCGAAGCCGTTAAGCAATTAATCGCACACGAAGTGCCAAGGGCGCGGTTGCTAATCGCGCCGCGGCATCCCGAGCGGTTTGGCGAAGTAGCTGCACTCATCGAGGCGTTGAGTATTTCCTGGGCCCGCAGAAGTGCTTCTCCGCAAGCTACTGATGGAACCGCGAAAGTGGTCCTGCTCGACACTATCGGCGAACTGCAATCGGTCTATCCGCTGGCAACCATCGTTCTTGTCGGCGGCAGCATCGCGAAGACGGGCGGGCATAACATACTCGAGCCCGCTGCCGTGGGTGCGTGTATTCTGACTGGCGCGCACACTTACAATTTCAGAGAGATTGTTGAAGCATTCGTTCGCGCGGAAGCTATCGTCCAGTTGCCTGCAATGCCTGATTCAGACACAACGTTGGAGCTGGGAAAATTGTTTGCGAAATTCCTGACTGAGCCCGATAAGCGAAGACTGATTGGCGAACGCGCAAAACAACTCGTTAACCAAAACCGCGGCGCCACTGAACGAACTATGGAATTGTTGCAGGATCTGTTGGCGAACAGAGTTGCGCCTGTGGAAAGCGCCACGACGCTTCAGCGCAAACACGCGAGAACCTGATGAAGGCCGCAAACTCTCTCATCCTTCCACCCTTCAGCGCGCTCTACAGCGTGGCGACTCGGCTGCGTCTCGCGGCTTATCGCCGCAAGCTGTTTTCTGTTTCCAAACTTGACGCGACTGTTATCAGCGTTGGCAACATCACGACTGGTGGAACCGGAAAGACGCCTTTGGCGGACTGGGTCTGTCGCGTTCTCGCCAATGAAGGCAAGCGAGTTTGTCTTTTGACTCGCGGTTATCGGCGGCTAAATCCCAATGAACAGGTGGTCGTTAGCGACGGTCACAGAGTTTTGGCCGACGTCCAGGCGGCAGGAGATGAGCCACTGCTACTGGCAACGAACTTATTAGGAGTCGCAGCCGTTGTTTGCAACTCGAATAGAAGTGCGGCCGGTCAGTGGGCGCTTGATAATTTGCGGTCGGAAGTTTTTGTTCTCGATGATGGCTTCCAACACTTGCGGCTGGCTCGCGATCTAAACATAGTGACGATTGACGCGACTAATCCCTGGGGCGGCGGCATGCTTCCTTATGGTCATCTGCGCGAACCGCTCAGTGGTTTGACGCGAGCCGATTGCGTCGTGCTAACAAGGACTGAAGAACCAACCGACCTCGCCGCCCTTATTACGACCCTACAAAAGATCGGA
>DASQPM010000209.1:0-2947 GCA_035643935.1 Pyrinomonadaceae bacterium
ATGCGTCGGCAACGCCTTTTGCCTTGCTTTCACTCAACGGATGGTCAGCATCAGCGCTGGCAATTTCAAACAAGCGCTCGTCGAGCATGACTACTCCTAAAGAACCAAGCGTGACGCCCGGCGTAATTTGGATCTCATTCATGTTGTGGATTTTGAAATGTCCGGTTTGTTCGACCCAGTCTTCGATGAAAGGATCACGCAGGGCATGTTCGGCTTCGGATTCCGAAAGGTAAGCACCCTCGACGATTAAACAATATTCGCGCACGCTGCCAGCCAATATGAAACGTGGTCCGCCGGTGAAACTAGACCGGGCCGCAAGAGTCAGTGGAAACTTAACCTGCGATTCCAGATGCAACTCTATCACCGCCTTTCTGGTCAAACCAAGCAAAAAGTTGGGTAGCGTCATTTTTGATTTAATCTCTGTGCGTTCTCTGTGGTCTCTGTATCTCTGTGGTGAGCAACCGTCATAAGATCCACCACAGAGACACAGAGACCACAAAGGTTACACAGAGAAAACGGAAGTTAGGAAACCACTAAAAATTACTCTTCGGAGGTTTGTCTGAAAACAAAAAGCCGCCGAGGTCCTTCGACTTCCGGCGGCTTCCCAACTTCATTCGTCTTGGCTTATGACGCAGTTGCAGATTGCGCGTTAAGCGTTTGCGCCAATCGTGAAAAGTAAGAATTGAAACTCACAAATCCAGTTGAACCCTGAAAGAATGCTTTACCTCCAGTATCGTGGGCCAACCGGTTAAGTGAACTCTGGCCATAGCTCGCCGCCAGCATGCTGCGGCTGGTCAAGCCAACCGATGGCGCATAAAACGTATAGATGGCAACGTTGCGTTGGTTTGCCTGCTTGATTGCTCGTTCCAGATCGATCGACTGCCCGGCGCTGGTCGCATCAAATCCGCGCGAAACGTCCAGGCCATCAGATATCAACAGCACCGCGTTTCTTCCGCGCAGGTTCGAGTTGAAACTGCGCAAAGCTTCTATGACTTCCACGTAAGGATTAAACGAAGAAGCAGCAGTGCTGGAAATAGGAATTCGCAACGACTGGGCCGCCCTATTTAGATCGCTGGTAAATGGTTGCCGCACTTGTAGCGAACCGCTCGTGACGTAACCAACCATCACACGCGAGCCTCGCGGCAGCGATCGTATGAAGTCGGCAGTTACACCCAGTTCGTTACCGACCTGCGCTGTCAGATCGTCCTGAATCAGAATCGCCAGGTTAATCGGCTCAACCACTCGCGCGTTTTTTAAACTGTTCTTTCGTGTTTCCGTAGCGCTTGCCGCAAAACTCGTTGCTGTTGCCGCCATGGCGAGCAGAAACATAACAGAACTTAAAATGAATCTTCGGTAAAACATAATACTTCTCCCATATAGCTATCAGTAGCTATCAGATTTTTACGTGATTTTTGATGCAAATTTGATTGAAAAGGATGGCCAAACGAGTGGCGGTCACCTCGCTTGCCTTTAGGCTTCTCGCTCGGATAAATTACTTCTCAATCCGGAAAATGGTAGGACAGACATTCCGGTCTGTCCTTGTTCAGCATGAGACAGACAAGCATGTCTATTCTACCTTTGCTCATCCGAAAGGATTACTTTTATGAAAGCCTATGCCACGGAATCTATTCGCAACCTTGCGGTCATCGGACACGGCGACGTAGGGAAGACGCAACTAATTAGTTCGCTTCTCTACGTCGCCGGAGCCACACCACGCTGGGGAAAAGTTGATGAAGGCACTACTGTTACCGATCACGAAGAAGATTCCATTGCCCGCAAAATTACACTCAATACCGCCCTTGCTCATTTAGAACATCGCGATACAAAAATAAATTTTATAGACACGCCCGGTTATGCGGCGTTTATCTCCCACGCTCGTCCCGCGCTGCGCGTCGCCGATTGCGCGCTGGCAGTAGTTGACGGAGTTAAAGGAGTAGAAGTTCAAACTGAAAAGACATGGGCTTATGCAAACGAATTCATGGTGCCCCGCATAATGGCGATCACTAAGCTTGATAAAGAGCATTCCGATTTCGGCAAAGCAGTCGAAAGCGCGCAGAAAACTTTTAGCCGCGCAATTATTCCCTTTACGTTGCCAATTGGAAAAGAAAGGGATTTCCGCGGTGTTGTCGACGTGGTCCACATGAAGGCTTACGAACTCGGCGCTGACGGTCAGGCTAAGGAGATTGATATTCCTAGCGAAGGCCGCGAATACGTTGACAAGACTCGCGAACGCCTGGTTGAGCTCGTCGCCGAATCTGACGATGCGCTGATGGAAAAATATTTCGAACAGGGCACACTTGATGAAGCCGACATTCTGCCAAACATCAACAAGGCCATCGCTAACAGCAAACTGTGTCCGGTGTTCGCCGTTTCCGGCGCAACGCTGGTGGGCTTGCGCGCCTTTCTAAACGCTATTGTTGATTACGCGCCCGACCCCGCTCATCACGAGGCCGAGTATGGCTTTCCGGTTGACGCGCCCGCGGACGCTGAAAGGATTGCGCGTAAGTACAGCCCGAGCGAACCGTTTTCAGCTTACTGTTTCCGCACCATCGCCGATCCTTTCGCCGGACGCATAAATGTTATGAAGGTCATCAGTGGCAAGCTGCAAAATGATGCCACGGTCCTGAACTCGAGCCGTGGGACCATGGAACGTCTCGGCATGCTGCACTCCGTGCAGGGCAAGCAGCTCGACAAGGTTCCGGATGCGCAGGCCGGAGACATCATCGCCTGCGTAAAACTGAAAGAGACGCAGACCGGCGATACGCTGTGCGATAAGGCGGCGCCGATTGTCTATCCGCCCGTCGAGTATCCCGAGGCCGCAATCGCATTTGCAATCGAACCGAAATCGCGACAGGACGAAGAGAAGATCAGCGTGGCGCTGCATAAGATTCTGGAAGAAGATCAGGCACTGCGCTTTACTCGTGACGCACAGACAAAGGAGTTTCTG
>DASQPM010000210.1:0-6866 GCA_035643935.1 Pyrinomonadaceae bacterium
AATGGGTGTTCATTTATTGCTCGAAGGCGCGCTCGGAGAGTTGACCGATAGCCAAAACGAAGTGCTGCAAGCTTGCCGTCAGGATTGTGACAGGCTCGATAAGCTGATGCGAGACCTGCTTGATCTTTCTAAAATCGAAGCCGGTGAGAGTCAGCCGCAGCTCGGTGCAGTTAGCGCGAGAGATTTACTCACAACGGCTATCAAAGAGTTGCGTCCGCAGGTGGAAGCAAAAGGCTTGCAGTTGACCGTCGCTGCCCCGGTTGAACTTCCCTGGGTGATGGTTGACCGGCTGCAAATAGAGCGGGTAATCAGCAACCTGGTAATCAACGCTCTACGACATACAAAGCAAGGTGAAATCAAAATCAGCGCCGAACAGCGCGACATTCACGTCGCTGTTTCTGTCTCCGATACAGGGAGCGGCATACCAACCGAGTACCTGCCGCACATCTTCGATAAGTTTGTACAGGTTCCTGACGCGCCCACCGGCGGAGTGGGACTGGGCCTCACGATCTCAAAATCAATTGTGGAAGCTCACGGCGGGCAGATCAGCGTGCAATCGGAGGTGGGGCGCGGAACAACTTTCACCTTCACTCTGCCGCTGGACCGATCACAAAAGGAATTGTAATGAGCAAACGCATTCTGGTAATTGATGATGAAGAGAACATCCGTCGCGTAACTCGCCTGACTCTACAGGCGGCGGGGCACGAAGTTGGCGAAGCGCCCGACGGTGAGCGAGGCCTGGAAGCCTTTGGCGACGGCTTGAGCTGGGACGCGGTGTTGCTGGATCAAAGAATGCCGGGCATGGACGGTCTCGAAACGCTGCGCCGGATCAAGGAACGCAGATCCGATGCGCGAGTGATCATGTCAACCGCGTATGCTTCAATCGAACTAGCGGTCGATGCCATGAAACTTGGCGCTACTGACTTCGTGCGCAAGCCTATGACGCCGGAAATTTTGCGCAATGCAGTGGCTGCCGCGCTTTCAAAGCCATCACCATCACGTGAATTCGCGGCCACTGTTTTACCGGCAGAGGTTTCAGCGGCGCCGCTAATTCAAATCATCACGATGAACGGTTTCACGATCCTGGATTCGGAGGTTGCTCGACAAGAACCAAACGAGCGCCGCTTCATAGTAAAGAGTCCCACCGGAGGCGAACATGAAGTGCTGGTGCAAATTGACGACGAAGCTGTCGGATACGTAGAACGCATGACAAGAAGACAACTTCCTGCCAGCAACTCTTTTTGGACCACTCAGGCCCAGCGTCTGTTGGGTGACTACTTATGGCAGGAAGGAAAAGTCCCTCCAACCCGAAAACTCACGCTCAAAGACGTCGACCGTGATGAGTTGCCAATCGCGGCACGCTGGCAGTCGTAAACAGAGAAACTAAGTTCATCGCTTTTCTCATCCCTGGCTGCTTTCGTTATCAATGTCTTCGGGCGGAGAAAATTACAGAGTAGATAGCCAAGTTCCCACCTGCCAATCGCTCCGCCATAATTCCGGAACCCACTACAGCCGCGAGCAAGAACGCAGTGCCCAACGCTTCGGCCACCACGCGTCGCAAAAGACCAATCGAGTGTTTGTTGGTTGACATGGTAACCGGCGGGCGAGTGTGCGTTCAGTCCTCAGCGACCCAGGCGCGCAAGCGACCGCGGATGTCATCGCGTGCGTCACGAAATGCCTGAAGTTGAGCTTCGTCATCGCCCCAAGCGGCTACCGGATCCGGAATGCTCCAATGAATGCGCTTTGTCTTTGCGGGAAAGACCGGGCAGACTTCGTTAGCATGATCGCAAACCGTGATCACGTAATCGATCTCCTGATCAGCGAATTCCTCAACCGACTTTGATCGTTGCCCCGAAATATCAATGCCCACTTCACGCATTGCTTCGATGGCCAACGGACGCACGTAGCTCGGATAAATACCGCCACTGAAAACCTCGAACCGATCGCCGGCGTCGTGGCGCAGCAAGCCTTCCGCCATCTGACTGCGCGCGGCGTTGCCGGTGCAAATGATCAAAACGCGTTTCTTGTTCATATTGTTCAAACCCGCGTAGCGGGTAAAAGCATAAAGCCTGGGGTGGAGCGGAGCGGAACCCCAGGGTGACGAAGGCACCAAAAACCAAGCGCGCGAAGCGTGCGATAGCGCAAAAGCTTTAGTGACTTTGACGACCAGCTGTCGCCGACTTCGCGGGCTCTGCTTTGTACCTTCCAAGCGGTCCTGGGGTTCCGCTCCGCTCCACCCCAGGCTTTATGCTTCCGCCCGCAGCGGGCTCGAGACTCTCTGCTAACTGTTCAGTCTTCCTGCCTCTATGCTATTTTGTCGCTTCCCAGCCTGGCAGAAATAAACCAAAGCATTACCGGAAGTTGTAATCGCAGTTTGCTAAAGCTGTCTCAATCTTAAACTACAGTCACGTGTAATTTCACTCTTTGCAAAAGGATTGCCCATGATCAAGATTCAATTCAACCACAAAACTTGCCGCTCAATCATCTTGATTGCCTGCATCATGCTTGCAGCCCAGTTTGCGCCGGGGCAAGACAAAAGCCCGAACAAGCTCGATGAAACGTTTCTCAAGAACCTACAGTTTCGTTCAATTGGACCAGCAATCATGGGCGGGCGCATCGACGACATCGCCGTAGTCGAGAGCAATCCAAGTGTCTACTACGTGGGCGCGGCGACGGGCGGCGTCTGGAAGACAGTTAACAACGGCACCACGTTTGAACCGATTTTCGATGCGCAACCAAATACATCCATCGGCGACATCGCGATTGCGCCGTCTGATCCAAACATCATTTGGGTTGGCACCGGCGAGCCCAACAACCGGCAAAGCTCTTCCTGGGGCGATGGCATCTACCGATCACTAGACGGTGGCAAGACGTGGGCGAACATGGGGCTGCGCGACACCAGGCACATCGGCCGCGTGGTCATCGATTCACGCGATCCGAACATTGTCTATGTTGCCGCGCTGGGCCATCTGTGGGGGCCAAACAAAGAGCGCGGCGTTTTCAAAACTACCGACGGCGGGAAAACATGGTCGAATGTTTTGTTTATTAACGAAGACACGGGCGTTATCGATCTGGCAATGGATCCGCAAAGTCCGATGACGTTGTACGCGGCCGCCTATCAACGCCGGCGCACGCCCTGGGGATTCAATGGAGGCGGCCCCGGCAGTGCGATCTATCGGACCATTGATGGCGGCGCGAATTGGACCAAGCTGACGAAAGGATTGCCTGAAGGAACAACGGGACGCATCGGGCTGGATGTCTATCGCAGTAATCCAAATACAGTTTATGCACTCATCGAAAACGCGAAAGGCGGAGCGTTTCGTTCAGATGACCGCGGCGACAATTGGCGCAAGATGAGCGACCTCGATTCGCGGCCAATGTACTACAGCCAGATTCGCATCGACCCCAACAACGATCAGCGCCTCTGGCAATTGGCCGCGAACATGTATGTTTCCGACGACGGCGGCAAGACGTGGAACTCAAACCTGGTGCAGCGCATTCACGGCGACTTTCACGCGCTGTGGATCGATCCCGCGAATTCGAACCACGTGCTGACGGGCTCGGATGGCGGGCTGTATGCTTCCTACGACCGCGGCCGGACCTGGGACTTTATCAACACGATTCCGTTGGGCCAGTTTTACGAAGTCTCAATGGACAATCAAAAACCGTTTTGGGTTTACGGCGGCCTACAGGACAACGGCAGTTGGTCAGGACCAAGCGGCACGCTGAATCAGGAGGGCATCACCAACGATGACTGGTTTCGCACGGGCGGCGGTGATGGTTTCTATTCAGTCGTCGACCCGACCGATCCCAGCATCGTTTATGTCGAATCACAAAATGGATCGATGTCCCGCCTGGAGTTGAAGACAGGGGAGCGCAAATCGATCAAACCGGAATCACGGCCCGGCGAAAAGCGCTATCGCTTCGATTGGAATTCACCCATCGTCATCTCGCCGTTCAACAACCGCACAATTTATTTTGCCGGCAACCGCGTTTTCAAATCAACGGATCGCGGCAACACCTGGACATGGAGCGACGATCTGACGAAGAACCAGGACCGCGAGAAGCTGCCGATCATGGGCGCATTGCCCGACAAGAACATGCTTTCGCGCCACGATGGAGTGGAAACCTTTGGACAGATTGTCACGTTCGCTGAGTCGCCGATCAAAGAAGGCTTGCTATACGCCGGAACGGATGACGGGAATCTGCAAATCTCGCGCGACGGCAATCGCACCTGGAAAAACATCACGGCTAACATTCCCGGCATTCCCAAAAATACTTACGTCAGCCGGATTGTTCCTTCGCGTTACGCGGAAGGCACGGCTTACCTGACTCTGGATGGTCATCGCGCGGACGATTACGGCACCTATGTTTTCGTTACCACGAACTACGGCGAATCCTGGAAAACTATTAAAGCGAACATACCCGCCGGGGTTACCGCGCGCGTGATTCGCGAACATCCACACAACCAGAACCTTTTATTTTTGGGGACTGAGTTTGGCGCTTATGTTTCGTTTGATCGGGGCGCGCGTTGGGCTCGGTTGCAGGGAAATTTTCCGATGGTGCGCGTTGACGATATTCAAATTCATCCGCGCGATAACGCTTTGGTGTTGGCAACGCACGGGCGCTCAATTTGGGTGCTTGACGATCTTAGCCCGCTCGAGCGCGCCGCGGACAGCATCCTCGCTTCCGACATTCATTTGTTCGACGTGGCGCCTGCTACTCATTTCCGTCTTTACAACCGCAAGGGCGGGGTCGGGCACAAATGGTTTACGGCGCCCAATCCGCCCTACGGCGCGGTAATCAATTATTACCTCAAAGACAAACCGAAAGACGATGTGAAGATTACGATCAGCAACAGCGCCGGCACTGTCATGCGCGAACTGAAAGGGCCAAAAGAAGCGGGACTCAGCCGCGTGGTTTGGGACTTAAGACAGAATCCGGCGGCGCCCCCGCCGGAAGGTCCGGGCGAAGGCGGAGGTTTCTTTGGTCCGCCGCGCGGGCCAAGAGTTCTGCCAGGCGAATACGTGGTGAAGATTGTTGCCGCTGACAAGACTGCATCCGGCAATGTGCTGGTACAGGAAGACCCACGCATACAGATAGTGGAAGCGGATCGCGGCAAATTGGCTGAAGCAATCACTCGCGTTTACGCGCTACAAAAATCCGCCGAGGCGGCGCGCAAAACTATGCGCAGTCTGAACACGCAGATCACAACACTGCAAACTTCATTGAAGGACAACACGGACGTTTCGAAACAAACAAACGACTCGATACAGAAGTTGGCGGACCAGTTGAGTCAGATCCAGAAGAAACTTGTTGCGCCTCCGGACACGGGCAGCGCCGGTCCCGCGCTTCCCGACGAGCCGCGGCCGCTGCTCACTCAGATCAATGGTCTGGCCGGCGGGCTGGATAGCTACACCGGCGCGCCGACTGCGGATGAAATGGTGCGCATCGACGATCTGGCGAAGCAGCTAAACGATCTGATTGCTGAATTGAATAAGTTCGTTGAGACGGACGTGGCGAATTTGAACAAACAACTGCGCGAAGGTGGATTGCAATTCCTGAATCCCGGCAAGCGCCTCGAGCCGCCACAGTAATATCGTCACGTGTCCAAAGTCCGATGTCCAAAGTCAGACGAGATGCGAATGGTGTAGGCGCAAGCTCCGTCAGATGCTGGGTTGCGATTCAGACTTGGGACTTTGGACGAATGTTGGTGCACCGGGCATGATTCGAACATGCAACCCCTGATTTGTAGTCAGGCTAAGCCTTGACTTTGAGACATAGTAAACCTATCGTCTGCTCATCCTCGCGCTAATAGTGGCCAGTTAATAACTCTTAAAGTGGCTGAATTCTCATGAGCCTGTGCCGTCCGCAAACTCGCCAATCCAGCCTTAATAGTGAGCCTGAATGTTAGCAGTCTTGGGCCCTACTTCATTGGAGCAACAAAGCTCCTCGCTGCGAACTTTTGATGTACTCTCGACGGATTGGTACTTCAAAAATGGTTCTCTGTTTTTTCTTCTCACCACGATCACACGAAAGGACGTTGCCATGTCTTCTTCAACGCGACACACCTTGCCAGTCTTATTCATAATCACCTGTTTCGTGCTCAGTTTCTGGGCTTTAATCTCCCATGCTCAAGAACCTATGCGCGATCGTAGGATAGAGCGTATTCCGCAGCGTATTGCGCAACGTCGGATTGATCCTATTGGGGAGAAAGAGACCGAACTGAGAACGCAAGGCTTTCCGCTTGGTCGACCGCTGGACGACCAACACGTGACTGAAGACGGTGGCCGGTTTCGAGCGTTTGAAAGTGGATCCATCTATTGGTCGGAGGCCACTGGCGCACATATTGTCTATGGCCTGATTGGCGCAAAGTGGGCAGAAATGGGAAGCGAAAAGAGCCCGCTTGGCTATCCGCTCACGGACGAACTGCCGGGCCCGCAGCCGAACGTCGGCCGCTTCAATGATTTTCAGCACGGGATGATACGTTGGACGCCCGATCAAGGAGTCAGCGTGCTTTACGATGCAATGCTTTTGAGGCGTGCCGCCATAGGTGACAGACGGGGCACACAATCACCGGCGGCGGCGCAGTCTGACGAACCTGTGGTTACGCGCACTATTTCAGAGGACGGATCAGTGAAGATAGAGACACGCTATCCGGACGGTCGTATTGTTGCCAGTGAGGGTGGGGGTGTTACGACCACTTACCCGGACGGTCATACAGAATTCAAGCCCCCACAATTCTTTGAGCATACGGTCCAGGCGCCAACCCCACCTCTTTTGCCCTCTGACGACGAGATGTTGGTCAGATGGCGGGAATTTACGGCCCGTCAACTGCTGGACATTGTCAAACTGATCACAAAAAG
>DASQPM010000211.1:0-2054 GCA_035643935.1 Pyrinomonadaceae bacterium
CACAACGACTTCTTTGAAGAGATCGCAAAGTATCGAGCGGCGCGACGGATTTGGGCGCGAGCGATGCGCGATCGCTTCGGCGCGCAGACCGAGCGGACGATGCAGATGCGGTTTCACACCCAGACTGCGGGCGTGTCTTTGACTGTGCAGCAGCCGCTCAACAACATTGTGCGAGTGGCGATTCAGGCGCTGGCCGGTGTGCTCGGCGGGACACAATCGCTGCACACGGACGCTTATGACGAAGCACTTGCCCTGCCGACTGATCGCGCCGCGCTAATCGCTCTGCGAACGCAACAAATAATCGCTGAAGAAACCGGGGTCGCGAATACCGTCGATCCGCTGGGCGGTTCGTACTTCGTCGAAGCGTTAACGAAAAAGCTCGAGGACGGCGCGCTGGATTACTTCGATCGCATCGACAGCATGGGCGGCATGGTCGAAGCGGTTGAAAAAGGATTTCCGCAACGCGAAGTCCAGGAATCGGCTTATCAGTATCAGAAGGCGCTCGAACGTGGCGACCAGACGATTGTCGGCGTGAACAAGTACGAGATGAGCGGCCAGGGACAAGAGGTCCCGACACTGGTGATTGATGACTCGGTGCGCGAACGGCAACTCGAAAGACTGGAACGGACCCGCACCTCAAGAGATAAGGGCGCAGTTGAAAGAGCGCTGGACTCCCTTAGAATCGCGGCGCAACGCGGCGACAACACCATGCCCGCCACTATCGAAGCCGTCCGCGCCTATGCCACACTTGGTGAAATCTGCTCTGCCCTGCGGGACGTTTACGGCATCTACGAAGAGCCGGCTATCTAGCTTGAAAGGAGCCGGTTCCCTACCTCAAATGAAACGATTGCGGCTCTCTAATAATCCTGACCCTGCCAATTGTCATGATCGCGGTCTCAGCCGTGGTCGCCGCGCAGGATCATGTCATCGTTCAACCTCGGCGGGTGGTAATTATTCGCACGGGCAAGGTGGCGCGCGATTTTCCCAAGCGCAGGAAAGCAGTCGTCCGTTACCCGGTCGTACAGGGCCTGGCGGACGCAGCCGCCCTGCGCCGGATTCAAAATACGCTGGCGATGAAGAATGCGTTCGGTTCGGACATCGCGGAATACCGGCGAGAAGCAGGGTTACTGAGTTTCGACTATCAGGTCAATTACAACAAGAACTATCTCCTGGACATCAAGTTCACTGACGAAACAGAGGGCGCCTATCCTGACACCCACACGAAACACTTCCTGATAAGTCTTAAGGGCGCGAAGGTCATAAGAGCCGCCGATGCTTTCAATTCAGAGTCGCTGCCGGCACTTGCCCGCCTGGCTGATCGAAAACTAAAGGACGAGGTAAAAGAACTCCTGCAAGCGAATGAAGAAGATAAGTCTTCAGACGCCGATCAAAAAAGCATGGTCAGGGATCAGCTAAGCGAGTTGAAGTTTGACGTGAAAAACCTGGACGAGTTTTCTGTCAGCGACAAGGGAGTGACTTTTTTATATGACGCTGGCTTTCCGCACTCGATCCGGGCTCTTCAACCTGCCGGCGAGTATTCTTTCAGCTATGCTAAGTTACTTCCCTATATCAAACGCAACGGGCCGCTCGGGAATCTTCAAGTAGGACAGGTGAAATGAACGAAACTAAAATTCGTGTTCTAGTTGCCAAGCCCGGCCTCGACGGTCACGACCGCGGCGCCAAAGTAATTGCGCGGGCGCTGCGCGATGCCGGTATGGAAGTCATCTATACGGGCTTGCGGCAAACTCCGGAAATGATCGCGGCGGCGGCTTTGCAGGAGGACGTTGACGCGGTCGGAGTTTCGATCCTAAGCGGGGCCCATAACACACTGTGCCCGCGAATCGTTTCACTGTTGCGCGAACAAGGAATGAAAGACACTTTGGTAATCCTGGGCGGGATTGTCCCCCAGGAAGACATCGCCAAACTTAAAGAACAAGGTATCGCCGAGATCTTTCTGCCCGGGACATCAACCCAGGAAATCGTTCGTTTTTTGCGCGCTAACGTGCAGCCGCGCGCATGACCAAACCGCTTGCGACGGAACCACTCAGGACCAA
>DASQPM010000212.1:0-2858 GCA_035643935.1 Pyrinomonadaceae bacterium
AGCGTCCAGGTCGCAGACATTTACAATGTCAAACAAACAGCGGAGCAGATAAGGCAGCAACTCGGCAGCGCTTACATGGTAATTGATTGGCAGGAAGCGAATAGGCCGTTGTTTACCGCCCTCACGCTCGAGCGCCGCATCGGCATAATGATCATCGCAATCATAGTTTTGATCGCAGCGCTCAACATTACGACTACACTCATCCTGCTCGTCATGGAACGACGGCGTGATATTGCAATCTTAAATGCAATGGGCGCGACGCCGAATGGCATCATGACAATTTTTCTGATTGCAGGCGCAATCATTGGCTTGTGCGGCGCCGTAGCCGGAGTCTTCCTCGGTGCAATCGCGACGCTCGTCGCTAACAGTTATCACCTGATTAGTTTGCCCCCTGATGTCTACTCGATTAGCAGCGTGCCTTTGCATCTCAAAAGTTACAACATCATCTTTGCGGCACTGATTGCATTCGCGCTGAGCATCCTGGCGACGATTTATCCGGCACGTACGGCGTCGAGGATTCACGCCGCTGAACTGTTGCGCAGCTCGTAATAAGTCCAATGTCCAAAGTCCAAAGTCCAAAGTCCGATTACCGGACTAGCTTTTCAAGCACTGATGACCGGCGGAGGAACAACGCCGATCAAGGACAGGCTCATTTGTCGCAGGCGGACTTTGGACATTGGACATTGGACTTTGAACTTACCGTCACGGATTTGCGAAAGACTTTTTCATCGCCGAGCGGCGAAAGCCTTCAAGTGTTGTCCGGAGTTTCCTTCTCGGCAGTGGCCGGCCAAACCATCGCGATCGTGGGCGTTTCAGGCGCCGGTAAATCTACTCTGCTGCATCTTATTGGCGGCATCGAAGAACCCGATCATGGAGGCATTAGGCTCGGTGAGTTTGCAGTTGATGGCGCTGGCCGTTTGGCGTTGGCTCGTTACCGTAACCGCCAGGTTGGTTTTGTTTTTCAGTTTCATCACCTACTGCGGGATCTGACCGCTGCTGAAAATGTCAGTTTGCCGCTGACGCTGGCGCGCCACGATCGGCGCAGCGCAATGCGTCGTGCTTTTGAAGCGCTCGATCGTTTGCGACTGGGGGCGCGAGCTTCGCATCGCGTGACCGATCTTTCGGGCGGCGAGCAACAGCGTGTAGCAGTCTGTCGCGCTTTGATCACTCAGCCAGTGCTGGTTTTGGCGGACGAGCCTACAGGAAATCTGGATTCAATCAGCGGCGGCTTATTGGCGGGTGACCTTATTTCGTATGCAGCTGCTCGTCCGGCTATCGTTATTATTGCGACGCACAATCAGGATTTGGCTCATCGTTGTGATCGCGTACTGAGATTGGAGCAGGGACGGATTTCCGAGAACTGAACATTCATCTGAAAACGAAGGTTCTTTGCGAGTTTATTACAGGAAAACCAAACAAAGCTTTTTGCACTCTCAGTGTTAGGTTATAATGCCGCCAGTTGCCGGGCGATTCGTCCTTCGCCCGGCATGGTAATCAATAGGGCTTTTGCAGCGATAACAACCGAATGTTCGAACGCTACACCGAAAAAGCGCGCCGGGTTATCTTTTTTGCTCGCTACGAAGCGTCGCAGTTTGGCGCGCCGGCCATTGAGCCCGAACATCTGCTGCTCGGCCTGATGCGCGAAGACAAAACGCTCACCGGCAGGTTTTTCCCGCGCGCTCAAGTCTCTATCGAATCAATTCGCAAGGAAATCGAAGGGCGCACGCTCTTAAGAGAAAAAATCTCAACTTCGGTTGAGCTGCCACTGGCCCCCGAAACAAAGCGGGTGCTGGCCTACGCGCATGAGGAAAGCGACCGCCTGCAACATCGCCACATCGGCACCGAACATCTACTGTTGGGACTGCTGCGGGAAGATCGTTCGATGGCTGCGGAAATTCTTTACGAGCGGGGCTTGCGGCTCAATGCAGTGCGTGATGAGATTGCGCGACAGTCAGGCGCAGACGCGCGCAGCTCGCAAAAGAAAGATACGCCGCATCTGGTCGAGTTTTCTCGCGATCTTACCGAGGACGCTGCAAACGACAAACTTGATCCGTTAATTGGACGTGAAGCTGAAATCGAGCGCGTGGTCCAGATCCTTTGCCGTCGCACTAAAAACAATCCGGTGTTGATTGGCGAGCCTGGTGTCGGCAAGACCGCAATCGTTGAAGGACTGGCGCAACGAATCGTGCGTGGCGAGGTGCCATCGTTCCTCGAGAATAAGCGCATTCTTTCATTGGATCTTTCGTTGATCGTTGCCGGCACAAAATACCGCGGCCAGTTTGAAGAGCGCTTGAAACAGATCATGCGCGAGTTGGTTGAGAATCCGCAGTACATAGTCTTCATCGACGAGCTGCATACGCTGGTTGGCGCTGGTTCTGCGGAAGGCTCGCTCGATGCTGCGAATATCCTGAAGCCCGCCCTGTCGCGTGGAGAACTTCAATGCATCGGCGCGACCACGCCGGCCGAGTTTCGCAAGTCCATCGAAAAAGATCGTTCGCTCGAGCGTCGCTTCCAGGCCGTCAAAGTTCCGCCGCCTTCGGAAGCAGAAGCAATTGAAATCCTGGACGGTGTGCGTGAGCGTTACGAGAGTTTTCACCAGGTCCATTACACCGATGACGCACTCGAAGCCGCCGTTTACCAATCGCATCGTTACATTCCCGATCGTTTCCTGCCCGACAAAGCAATCGACGTAATCGACGAAGCTGGCGCTCGTGTAAAACTACGTGTGCGACGCGAACAGGGAAGTTTGGCTGACTGGAATGAAATCAGCGACTGGTCTAGCGAGCCCGGTGACGCGGCGAGTCTGCAAAGCGATAGAAATGAAGACGAGCTGGTGTCGGCCCGAGTGACGCGCGACG
>DASQPM010000213.1:0-3994 GCA_035643935.1 Pyrinomonadaceae bacterium
GGCGTTCTGATCTACACGGCGGGCGCGCGCTTGTTGCATTTGGGAATGGTCGCGGCCCCGGCCCTGGTTGGCGTGGCGGGTTTATTAATTTTCGTCCCGTTCCGCATGCGGCGCATGATCATGTTTCTCGATCCCTGGGCAGACCCGCAGGGCAGCGGTTTTCAGGTAGTACAGTCGCTGATCGCGATCGGTTCGGGTGGTCCAAACGGATTGGGCTTTGCGCAAGGCAAGCAAAAAATGATGTTTCTGCCATTCGCACATTCTGATTTTATTTTTGCAGTCATCGGCGAAGAACTTGGACTTATTGGAACACTGACCGTGCTGCTGATCTTCGCGCTGTTCTTGTGGCGCGGCATTCGTACGTCGCTGTTGGCGCCAGATCGTTTCGGCATGCTGCTGTCGTTGGGTTTGGTGACGGGAATTGTGACCCAGGCGCTTTTTAACATCAGCGTCGTGCTGTCGCTGGTTCCGACGAAAGGGATTCCGCTGCCGTTCATTTCTTACGGTGGGTCATCGCTGGTGCCGACGCTGGCGGCAGTTGGCATTCTGCTAAACATTTCGCAGCACGCCTCGGGTTCAGTAAGTTTCTCGCAACTCAAGTCCGCACGCGGTGAAGCAGCGAGAGAGCCGCGCAGACTGCGCGTGGCGCCGGCGAGACGCGTGGCTTCATCGCGCTTTGGATAATGCGATGCGCGTACTGATAGCCGCGGGCGGCACAGGCGGCCACATTTATCCGGGCATTGCGGTCGCGAAAGAAATTGTCCGCCGGCATCCCGACTCGGAAGTTAAGTTTGTTGGTACGGCTCGCGGGCTTGAAAACAAGTTAGTTCCACAAGCGCGACTTGAACTTTCGCTCATTGACAGTGCAGGACTGAAAAACGTTGGAGTCGCGGCCCGCGCCCGCGGACTGTTGATATTGCCAAGAAGTCTGCGGCAGGCACGAGCGCTGATTAATGAGTTTCAGCCAGATGTGGTTATTGGCGCCGGCGGCTATGTTTCGGGACCAGTTCTTTTGACCGCATCGTTCGCAAGGTTGCCGACCCTGGTAATGGAAGCCAACGCGCTTCCGGGTTGGACTAATCGCGTGCTGGCACGTTTTATTGACAAGGCAGCAGTTTCTTTCGAAGCTGCGCTACCGTTCTTTCGCGGCAAGGGTGTTGTTACCGGCAATCCGGTGCGGCGCGAGTTCTTTGAGATACCGGAAAAGCCGCGCAACCCTTCACGGTTGTCAGTATTGATTTTTGGCGGCTCGCAGGGCGCGCATGCAATTAACCAGGCGATGGTTGGCGCGTTGCCGCTGCTGGCTGAAGTCAAGAACAAGTTGCGCGTTACCCATCAAACCGGCGAGGCGGATCACGATCAGGTCTTATCCGGCTACGCGAACGAGAGCTGGAGCGCGCAAGCCGACGTTAGAAAGTACATAGACGACATGGTCGCTGCTTTTACCGAGGTTGATTTGGTGATTTGTCGCGCGGGCGCAACTACGACTGCAGAGTTGATCGCGGCCGGCAAGGCTTCGCTGATGATTCCGTTTCCGTTCGCCGCCGACGATCATCAACGTAAGAACGCGGAAGCAATGGCAGCAGCGGGAGCAGGGAAGATGATCTTGCAACAGGACTTGTCGCCGCAAAGATTGGCGAGCGAGATTGCAGCCTTGGTTGGCCAGCCGGAAAAGGTAACAGCCATGGAGCACGCCGCCCGCTCGTTATCGCGTGGCGACGCGGCTGCCAAGGTGGTTGAGCTGATTGAGGGAATGGTGGAAAGAAGGCAGTAGCCAGAAGGCAGGAGGCAGAAGGCAGTAAGCGGTAAGCAGAAAAGCGAAATTACAAATTCCAGATTCCAGATTACAAATTTCAAAGACGAAAGACGAAAGACGAAAGACGAAAGACGAAAGACCAAAGACCAAAAACGAAAGACCGACTACTGACTACTGACAACTAACTACTGACTAAAAAAATGTTTCGTCGCATTCAACACGTTCACTTCGTCGGCATTGGTGGCATCGGCATGTCCGGTATCGCCGAGGTGCTGGTGAATCTGGGCTTTCGCGTCTCAGGTTCTGACGCAAAGCGTTCGAGCGTGACGGATCGCCTGCAACAGATGGGCATCGATTTCGCTGAAGGTCATAACGGAGAAAATGTTGGCGACGCGCACGTAGTCGTCCGCTCGACCGCAGTGCGCGACGACAACCCTGAAATTATCGAAGCGCATCACCGCTCTATTCCGGTGATACCGCGCGCGGAAATGTTAGCGGAACTAATGCGGCTCAAGCCGCACACGGTTGCAGTTGCCGGCTCGCATGGAAAGACAACAACAACGTCGATGGTCGCCACAGTCTTAGGTCACGCAGGAATGGATCCGACCATAGTGGTTGGTGGTGTGGTAGGCGCTTTCGGATCGAACGCGCATCTGGGCACAAGCGATCTAATGGTAGTTGAGGCTGATGAAAGTGACCGCTCGTTCCTGATGCTTATTCCCACCATCGCTGTGGTGACGAATATCGATCGCGAGCACATGGACTACTACCACGACATGGACGATGTACGCACCTGCTTTACGAAATTTGTGAATAGCGTGCCCTTTTACGGCGCCTCGGTTCTTTGCCTCGATGATCCAAACGTGCAGGCGATCATTCCGCACATTGAGCGCCGGCGCATCACTTATGGCTTGAGTGCGCAGGCTGATATCTCGGCGCATAACATTCGTTACGACCAGAGCTTTGGTTCGATCTTCACGGTTTGGCATGGCGCGGATGTTGTCGGCGACATCGCCCTGCGCGTGCCCGGCCTGCATAACGTTTACAACGCCCTGGCTGCCATCGCCGTCGGTTTTGAGTTGGATGTGCCGTTCACCCAGATCGCTGAAGCGCTCGCGGAATTTAACGGTGCGGGCCGCCGCTTTCAATCCAAGGGCGAGCTGAACGGTGTAATGATCGTAGATGATTACGGCCATCATCCCACTGAAGTAAAAGCGACGCTGGCAGCGGCAAAGATCGGCTCCGGCGGCCGGCGCATCGTGGTGTTGTTCCAGCCACATCGCTACAGCCGCACGCACGATCTGATGGAAGAGTTCGCGCGGTCTTTCAACAATGCCGACACGCTTTTTATTACTGATATCTATGCGGCGAGCGAAGATCCGATCGAGGGCACCACCGCCGAAACGCTGACTGCGGCCATCAAACGCTTTGGCCACAAAGATGTGCGCTACATCGGCGCGCTTGAGAATGCCGCGTCGGCTTTGCGCGATTATGTGCAGCCTGGTGATTTGGTTTTGACTTTGGGCGCTGGAACTGTGAGCCGCGTAAGCGATCAACTGCTGGAACTGCTTCGGGAGCGAACTGAAGCTAAGAGTGTGTAAAGCAAATTGTGGGTTTGCTGGTTTTGAGTTATGCCTGAAAACGACGAAAACAAATTCCGCCAACGGGACCAGTCACTGGAAGAGATTGTCGCGCGGCTTGGCGTGCGCGCTGAGCGTGGCCGTCGTTTTGCCGACTTAACCAGTCTGCGTGTCGGCGGTGCTATTGATTGGGTCCTATCGCCGGCGACTGAAGCACAGGCCGCGGCGGTGGTCCATGAGATGGACCAGGCTGCCATTGGCTGGCGGGCCCTGGGCTCGGGCAGCAACATTCTCGCCGACGACGGCGATCATCGCTACGTAGTCCTGAGTCTTAAAGAACTTAAAGGCGAGCTGGAGTTTGACGGCGAGCGCGTTTCGGTGCCGGCTGGCTATTCACTACCGCGACTGTGCATTGATGTCTCGCGCCGTGGGCTTTCGGGAATCGAAGGTCTGGGCGGAATTCCGGGAACAGTCGGGGGCGCGCTTTGGATGAACGCCGGCGCCTACGGACACGAGATCGGAACTGTGACCGAGACTGTGCGCGTGGCGCGCGAAGGAAAAGTCGTGGAGATTCCGGGGAATGAAGTGCAATGGAATTACCGGCATACGTCGTTCAAAGAAGGCGAATTGTTGTTGGGAGGGACGTTGCGTTTGACGC
>DASQPM010000214.1:0-2678 GCA_035643935.1 Pyrinomonadaceae bacterium
AGTTGACCGGGCGGCGCGAGTCATTCAACCTTCGCCGGACCAATGATGATGCGAAACGCGCAACCGCCTCTCCGGTCCAACGATTTGTTCGACGGCGACCTGTAGCAAGCGAACGTCGTTCGTTAGTTGTTGCGCGATGAAGGCCATTGCGGGTTCCATTTGCCAAATTCTTCTCTGAAGCCTTCTTTTGCGTCTGCGATGAAAACCATGAGTTCCTGTTCTGGGACACGAACAATGTTGATGTCATGATTTCGCGCTTCCAACGCCAAGTTGTTCGCAAGCACGTTGCTCGAAATGAAAAGGGTTCTGGGCATTTGTTGCTTGTGCGCAAAGCCATCTGCCAGCAACTGCCGCGCCTCTACGTCCGACGGGTGTCCAACCTCAATGGAAACAAACGTTGAGGTAAGGATGAAACAACTATACGCGTCCATGAGAGCTACGCAATTGAAGTCTCCTTTATCCCGAGTGTGAATCGGCGCATCGTTCAGCCGGAAGGCAATCCACGCTTCGTTGACCTGGAACTGGTTTGGATGAAGCACCGTCGTATCCATTTTGTGAAGCCGTCGAACTATATATTATCCAGCGAGAGCTTGATAATGCCGCCAGGGCGGTATTATCTTCCTCTCGCGTGATAATAACGCCAACGTAACATTATCCCGCAAGCCTACTCTCGTACCCTGCCAAATACGAAGTCTCCATGCCTTCATCCAAACTGCTCGAAGAGGCAAGAACTCCTGCGCAGCTGCGCCAACTGAACCTAAAAACCATGGAAGAAGTAGAACGAGACTTCGGATCAGAGGGAGAGGCAGGAATGCCTGTCCTACTTCTTCGCGTAATAGCCCTGGCGGTAAAGCAATTGCAGTTTTTGTTTGCGTAGCTCGGGATTGACGATGTCGATGCGGATGCGGCGGTACGAGGCATCGCGGTTTTTATTTGTTGGTGAGTAGGCTATTAAATACTGCGAGCGCAGTTCCTGATCGATCTGTGAAAACGCTTGCGCCAGATCTTGGGTCCCCGCCGGAATAAAAGCGCGGCCTCCGGTTTTGTCCGACACTTTCCGCAATGCACCGGCGTCGAGTTTGCCTTCGGGAAAATCTGCATCACGAATTCCAATCGAATAGATTACGACGTCCGACTTCACCGCCAGGTCAATGACTTCCTGTTTGCCTTTGCGGCTGCTGGTGTCATCGCCGTCGGAAAGCAGAATGATTGCGCGCCGCGTGTTGTCAGGAGTTTTGCTTAAGTGCTCCTGAATGGTGATCCACATTGCATCCCAGATGCTGGTGTAACCGCTGGGGTCCTGATCAATCGGCAGCGGATCTTCGCCCGCCGCGAGCAGCCGCTCATTTTCAGGAGATAGCTGCACCCGCACCTGCTCGATTCCCTTTCGCAAGCGAACGGGATCGCCGGTCAGCGACTGTTCTAATCTTGGAACCCCAGTGAACGATAGAATCGCAGCACGATCCCCACCGGGCCGAATCACGGAATTAACAAATGCAAGTGCGGCGCGCTTTTCTTCGGCCATCACTCCTTTTTGCGATTCGCTTGTATCAATCAGAATTGCCAGCGAGAGCGGTCGATCAGTCTCGCGTTGAAACATGCTTACCGATTGCGGTACGTCGTTCTCAAAAATGCGCACGTCTTCCTGCCGCAGCGAAGTGACGAAGTGTCGATCTTTATCGACCGCTGTGAACAATGTGTCCACCAGGTCAGTTTCGACACGCACAACTTCCGGCTCCGGTTCGGAATCGCGGCTCGCAGGTTTTTGTGGCGGCGGCGATTTATTAATAGGCGGCTGCTGTCTTCGCACTTGAGCACTGATCTTAGCGGAACGTAGTCCACTCGCCCCTACGACGAGTGACAGCACGAGAACCCATAAGAATCGAAATCCAAAAGTCATTTTATTAGAGTTAAGTAAGACAGACGTTCGTGCTTTATTTTTCGCTGCTTGTAAATGTTATTGATTTCCGGCGCGGATCGAAACTGATCTTAAACGGGTACAAAGCGTCGCGACCCAAAATCAGCGGAGCGTCGACCGCAACGCCAGAAAGTATGTCAGTGGGAATGCCGCGTAGCACGAGCCCGCCAATGCTGATGGTGGTCGGCGCAACGCGCCTCGCATTTATGGTGCCGCCGCCTAAATCGAGGCTGGGAATTGTGTGCGGCGTTTTGTTCCCGCCGATCACGATTATCTGCCGATCGCTGACGGCCAGTCCAAAACGCGATCCAGTGTCGATCAAAGCGAGTCGGCCGTCACCCAGTCTAACGAAAGGTCTGCCGCTGTCTCCGCGACGCAGCCAGTCAACAGTAGCGTCGCCACTTGATGAACGATGGCTTAATTCCGCGGCGCTATCCAATGCTTCAATCTGGCCACGCGGCATGTCTATTGAATATCCGTAAGGAGCAAACGCCTCAGTGGGATCGAGAATGCCATCTACGCCGGCGGGTAGTTGACTGACAATCAATGCGCTTTTCCCCGGTGGCATTAGGTTGGTTTGATAGCCCAGCGCCAGCGTGTCGATGGCGGCTTCGCGATTGGAGGAAGTAGTTGCGCCGCTGAGTCCACCAACCAGCGTCTGACGCGTCTGCGCAATTCTTAAGCCCGCCGCGGTAACTAACCAGTCGCTGACCACGTTTAGCCCCGCACCCGTATCAATCACAAAAACGAACGGCCCCCG
>DASQPM010000215.1:0-8190 GCA_035643935.1 Pyrinomonadaceae bacterium
GCACCGGCCTTTTTTTCGATCAACCAGAATCGGGCTCTCTGATCCGGGCGATCGAGGAATTTGAGTTGCGCAATTGGGATCCTCAGTTTTTGCGCTCGCATGCCGCCAAGTTTGATCGTGCAGTCTTTGCCAATCGTCTTATAGGCTTTCTGCAAACCGTTGCACCTGACGTGCTTCATGCCAAACCCGAACGGGATCAAGCCAGGCGTTCTTCGAGGGCACTGAGTGCATCGCTGAGGCCTGCCGAAATGGCTGACTAACTCCCGCCTTTGCTTCAATTTAACCCGCGAATTTTCTGGCAAAGCCGCCCTTTTGAGACTTTTCTATCTCTGTAGACCAGGAACTGTAAACGCGCGCCCTACATCGACTTCTTGTAACAGGCGTGCCGCAGTAATAACTCCGCCGCTCGATTTTTTGCGAGAACGGCTTCAGGTATAGGAGGCCATAGTGATTTACAGCATTGCGCTCTCGGCCTTGTTCGCGGAATTGACCGCGCTACTGACGAATCTAAACGATCAAATGCTTGCGGGCATGAACGGCATAGCCGGGCGCTCGTGGTTTTTTGACAGCATCGTCGGGCTCACTCAAGGTAACGATCTGATTAAGGCCGGTCTGATTGGTTGTTGCTTCTTCGCCGCCTGGTACAGCGGCAAGACCTTGGAAGACACGCGTGCGCGTAGAAAAGTGTTGCTCATGACGCTGGTAGCCGCGGTCTGCGTTTTGGCTACGACCAAAGTACTGTCGCATACGATCTTTCTGCCGCGTCCGGCAATCGAGTCACAGAAAATTTACCACCTCAGCGATGACAATCTGATTGCGATGAAGCGCACGAATGTTCGCGTGCCGCTGGACGAGGAAAGTCAAAAAGACCATCGCGACCTGGTGAATGGCGACGTCAAGACCAATGACCTCGGATCTTTTCCGAGCGATCACGCGGGCTTCTTTCTCGCCATCTCGCTGGGAATTTTTCTGGCGTCGCGTCGCATTGGTTTGGTTGCAGTCGGTTGGACCGTCTTTGTGATCCTGGCCGGAAAGATGATCCAGGCGGAACACTCGCCGCTCGACGTCGCGGCCGGAGCAGCCGTGGCAATCACTGAATTGTCCGTCCTCCGCATGGCTGCGCAAACTCGGCTGGGATCCATCCTCGACGGTGTCAGTTTGTGGACTTTCAAGTACAGCGCACTCTCCGCCGCGCTTCTTTTTGCAATCGTGTTTGAGATTTCGAGCACGCTCTTTCACATACGAGAGCTGCTGGCACTGTTGATGGCCGCACGACTTCATCTGCTGGCCGGATAGCGAGAACTAATTATGTCTGTAACAAAAAATATTTCGATTGGCGTCAAGTGCCTCGCCATTGCGCTCGGCGCACTGTTTCTGCTGACGTCCTGCAAGGCGCTGGGAAAAGAGGGTCTGGTCTTGATGACCGATGACTCCTACAAGGCGACTGTCTTTGCCACCAACAAGATCGGTTTTGGATCGCCTGACGGCATTCTCTGGAACAAGGGCAAGCTTTACCTGGCTGATGAGGGCGGCGTCGCCCTCGAGGTTTGGAGTCAGAGCGATGGACTCAAGACCCTTATGGACGCTCAGTTTGGAACGCAGTCGCCGGAAGATTTGGTAATTGACGCGCAAGGCGATGTGTTTTTCAGTGATGACGATGCAGGGGGCGTTTGGGAAGTCGATGTTTCCGGAAAGCCGCGCCTGCTGGCCGGCAAGGATAAGGGCTTGACTTCGACCGAAGGAATTGCACTGGCGCCCGATGGATCGATCCTGGTGGGTGATGCTGATCAGCATGAAGTCTTCAAGGTCTCGAGAGACGGGGCGGTGTCGGTGTTTATGGGCAAAGAGTTTGGGATTACCAAGCCGGAAAGCATGGTGTTTGACGAGAAGGGCAACCTTTACATTGCCGACAACGAAGATAACGTGCTCTATATGTTGGACAGCAATCACAAGCTTCATCGCGTGATTGATCGCAAAGATCAGTTTTCGCCTGAGACGATCTTCTACTCGAAAGGCTCGCTTTACATCACCGACAGCCACGCGAGCAAGCTTTACCTTTACACGCCAAACGAAGAGCTGAAAACAATCGCAGCGTTTGGCGGTCAACTCAAAAACGTTCAGGGCGTTACTGTCGATGAACGTGGCGACATATACGTATCAATCCAATCTGACTTAAAGCATAAGCTCGGATACATCGTCAAAATCAGTAAAGAGAGCTGAGCGAGCAATTAACGCAGATAAGTCCAGCGCGCCGATCAACTATGTCAACTGTCGTTGAAAATCTCAGCCTCGATTCCAACAGCATTGCAGCCGGGCCCGACCTGGGTTCTTCGCAATGCTTTGGACCGCGCGTGGATCAATTTCTCACGCAAACATTTCCGCGGCTATTCGAAGCGCAAGTGGCGCGCGCTGCCGCGCAGGTCGCGGTCGTGTCCGAAGATGGGCAACTAACCTACGGTGAACTCAACGCCCGGGCTAACCAGTTGGCGCGCGCCTTGCGCAATCGCGGCGTGGGCCGGGAATCGCTCGTTGGCATTTGCGTCGATCGTTCGCTCGACATGGCGGTTGGGATACTGGGAATTCTGAAAGCCGGCGCCGCGTACTTGCCTCTCGATCCCGACTATCCGGAGGAGAGATTAGCGTGGCTGCTTAACGACTCAAATGTCTCACTCGTGCTGACGAAGATTAGCCTGGCGCCAAAAGTTGCAGCCGCAAAAGCCGGGGTCGCTTTGCTCAACGTTGAGAGTGCGGACCTTACTGAGAATTCAGCAGAGAACCTTGACGGCTTACCGCAGCCAAATGATCTGGCCTACGTAATTTACACCTCAGGTTCGACCGGCGAGCCGAAGGGCGTAATGATCGAGCACGCCAATCTGGCGAATTATCTGCTCGCGCTTCAGCTCGAGTTGGAGCTGGATCATAACGATCGTTACCTGCACACCGCTTCAATCTCGTTTTCGTCTTCGCGCCGCCAGTTGCTGTTGCCGCTTTCGCAGGGCGCGACGGTTGTCATTGCTACCTCGGAACAGCGAAAAGATCCACTGGCGCTATTTGCAATGATCAAGCAGCGCGAAGTTACGGTGATGGATGCGGTGCCGTCTTTCTGGCGCAACTGCACTGAAGTGTTGGCGTCGCTGGACGATCATACGCGCAACACGCGGCTCGATAACCGGCTGCGGCTCATGTTGTCGGCGAGCGAGCCCTTGTTGTCAGACATTCCGCAAACCTGGATGCATCGGTTCGCTCATCGTGCTCGACATGTGCACATGTTTGGCCAAACGGAAACCGCCGGCATCGTTTGCACTTATCAGATTCCCAGGAATTACAACGACGAAGTGACAGCGATTCCGATTGGCAGACCAATCGCCAACACAGAAATTTACATACTAAATGAGCACAGCCAGCCTGTGCCTTTAGGAACGCCCGGCGAGCTTTACATAGGCGGCGCCGGTGTTGGACGGGAATATTTGAATCGCCCTGATGTCTCCGCCCGAAAATTCATCACGCATTCGATAAACGGCGCGCCCACCACGCGGCTCTATCGCACCGGTGATTTTGCCCGGCTCACGACCGATGGCCTCATTGAGTTTGCGGGGAGACAAGACAGCCAGGTGAAGGTGAGAGGTTTTCGCATCGAGCTCGGCGAAATCGAAGCAACGCTGGCGCGTCATCCGGGAGTTAAGAACAACGCGGTAGTAGCGAAGGCCGACAGTAACGGCACGAAAACTCTAATCGCGTATTTCGTTGCTCGCGAGACCGTTCCGAGTGTCAGCGAGTTGCGCGCGTTTCTCAGCGCTCGCTTGCCCGACTACATGGTGCCATCGACATTCGTCGAATTAGCTGTATTGCCGCTGACAGCAAACGGCAAGATCGATAAACGCGCGCTGCCCGAACCCGGCAAAGCACGGCCCACGTTGTCAATTGGATATGAAGCGCCGTCGAGTACTATCGAGAAACGGCTGGAAAAGATATGGGCAAACGTGCTGTGCATCGACAAGGTCGGCGTGAACGATGACTTTTTTGATTTGGGCGGTCACTCATTGCTTGCAATCCAGGTGATGGCGCGAATCAATGGACAGTTCAAGATCAATGTGCCGTTGCGAACACTGTTTGAGTGTTCGACGATCAAGAAATTGGCCGAACAGGTCGACGCGCTTGCAGGAAAAGAAATCGCCCCTTCGCCAACCCTTCAACGCGTGTCTCGCGAGCAACCTCTTGCCCTTTCATTTCCGCAGCAACGGCTTTGGTTTATCGATCAGCTCGAAACCGGCAGCTCGCTCTACAACATCAACAAGGCTTTGCGTTTGCGCGGGCCACTCGATGCGGCGCGGTTAAATCGCGCAGTGCAGTCGATTGCTGCGCGTCACGAAATACTGCGAACGAGGTTTGTGGACCAGGACGGCCAGCCAGTCCAGTTGATTGCTCCCGCGATCGATATTCCTTTTCGCATCGAAGTTTTGCCTTCCGCAGATCAGGAAGCCGAACTCGACCGGCTCATACGAATTGAGACTGAAAAACCCTTCGATCTTTCGCGCGGGCCGTTGCTGCGCGTGACTTTGTTTCGTTTGGCTGATGACGAGCATATGCTGCTCGTCTCAATCCACCACATCATCGGTGACGCTTGGGCCTTAAAGATATTTTTTGCGGAGCTCGCGAAGTTTTACGAATCGAAATCAAACAGAGTTGATTTGCCTGCACTGCCCATCCAGTATGCCGACTTCGCTGATTGGCAACGGAAGAGTTTGGACGGCGCGTCACTCGACGAAGACGTGGCCTACTGGAAAACCCAACTTCAGGCCGCTCCGCTTTCGATAAATCTGCCGAGCGATTTTCCCCCGCCCGCAGTGCCAAGTTTTGCCGGTGCGCAACAGTCAACGGTCCTGCCGTCGCAACTCTATCAAGCATTGAGCAGCACCTGCCGGCAGGAAGGCGTCACGCTTTTCATGCTCTTGCTGGGCGCGTTTCAAATTCTGCTGAGCCTCTACAGCGGCCTTGACGACATCCTGGTTGGGACTCCGGTTGCCGGCCGCGATCTGATTGAAGCCGAGCCGCTGATTGGCTGCTTTATCAACACGCTGGTGTTGCGCGGAAATCTTTCCGGCGATCCCACTCTTCGCGAAGTGCTCAACAGAACGCGCGAAGTTGCCATCGATGCCTACACTCATGGGGCCGTTCCGTTCGAGAAGCTCGTCGAGGAGTTGCGGCCTGAACGAAGTTTGAGTCGCAGCCCGTTGTTCCAAACCATGTTTGTGCTCGAGGACCAGTCCGCGAGCGAGTTAAAGCTCAATGGGTTACAAGTCGAATCACTGCACCTGGAAGCGACAACTGCGAAATTTGATCTGACGCTTGGTGCAATTGAAAACACTGACTCGCTCGAGATTTGGTTTTCATACAGCACCGATCTCTTCGCGCCCGAGAGCGTCACCGCGATGCTCAACGACTTCAGGCAAATCCTTGAAGTAATAGTGACGGACCAGCAGCGATCTGTTTCGCAGCTTTCGCCGCTCAGTTGGCGGCCGAAAGTGCCGGCGGCCATCGCTTCTGAAACATCAGCAGGAGTGCGGGAGAAACCACAGTTTGTCGCGCCGCGCACGCCGATTGAAGAGAGGCTGGCCACTATTTGGAGCGACGTATTACACGTTGAGCGCGTGGGCGTGCTCGACAACTTTTTTGACCTGGGCGGCCATTCGTTGCTGGCAGCGCAAGTCATTTCGCGCACTCGCACCGCGTTGTCGGTGGAGCTGCCGTTGCGTCGGATTTTTGAAACTCCGCACGTGGCCGGTTTAGCGGCCGCGATTTACGAAATGCAAACTGCTGAAACTGGAGAGGAAGAGCTGGCCGCAATGCTGGCCGAACTTAGCCAGCTTTCAGAAGAAGAAGCCCAGCGAAAATTTGCCGAAGAGTTCTGAACAGATTCCTGGGAAGAGACCCGATAATTGATGATTGTAGAAAGCAACAATGTTCATGAGCTGACGCCTACGCAACAGGCGATGCTGATCTATTCGCTGTACGCACCTGAGTCGAAAGCGTATTTCGAACAGGTGTGTTACGCCTATCGGGGACCGCTCAACTCATCTGCATTTGCCGCAGCATGGCAACGTGTGATTCAGCGGCACGAAATTCTGCGTACCTCTTTCTCAACCAGCGATGCTGAACACTTTTGCCAGCTAGTTCACGCTGATGCCTCTATCTCGGTCGAGCAGCACGACTGGCGCGAATTGCCGGTTAGTAGGACAGGCATTCCTCCCTGTCCTGGACAGACTGGAAAGTCTGTCCTACAGCGCGAACAGGAGCGGCTACGTGACGAGTTCCTGAAAGAAGATTGTGACCGCGGCTTTGATCTCACGATTGCGCCGTTGATCAGGGTGGCGGTGTTACAAACTGAAGACGAGGCCTTCTGGATAGTCATCAGCAATCACCACATTATCCTCGACGGTTGGTCCATGTCGCTGGTGCGCAATGAGGTTTCACAGTTTTACCGGCATTTGGTCCACGATTGCGAAACAACCCTGAAGCAGGCCCCGGAGTTTGGTAGTTATTTGGAATGGCTTGAAGAGCAGGATTTGAGCGCGGCCGAAAAATTTTGGCGCAGTGAGCTTGAAGGGTTCGTGGCACCAAACAGTTTACCAGTTGATAGTGGCGCCGGTCAGGCCAACGTCGTTATCGACTCGTTTGCGGAAAAGACCCTGTCGTTGTCAACCGAACTTACAAACAGCATTCGCGCCTGCGCAAAACGGGAGCACTTGACGCTAAGCACGCTGTTGCAGGGCGCCTGGGCCATCTTGTTAAGCCGCTACTCAGCGAGCAGCGATGTTGTGTTTGGCATAACGGTGTCAGGTCGCCCCTATGACTTGCCTGAGATCGAGTCGCTGGTCGGATTGTTGATAAACACCTTGCCGGTGCGCGTCAAACTATCTGCGGCGGAATCGAGTCTCGCTTGTCTAAAACAAATTCAACGCAGCGTAGCGAGTGCACTTGAGTACGAATACTGCTCACTAAAGCAGATTCAAAACTGGAGTGAAGTCCCCTTTAATCTGCCGCTATTCGAGACGCTGCTGGTATTTGAAAATTTTGCGGGTTCGGGCTCATCGTTTGCATTGGATGGCCCGGTTGAAGTTTCCAGCACGCAGCTATCGAGGACCAACTATCCGCTGACACTGGTAGTAAATCCAGCAGAGGAACTGCGCCTCCAGATCGTTTATCACCGCAACCGCTTTGCCGATGAAGTGATCGACCGAATGCTCGCGCATCTGGCAAACATTCTTGCAGACCTTGTTAGCGACGTTAAGCAGCCGCTGCGCAGCGTGACCATGTTGACGGCCGCGGAAACGCAAAAGCTGCTTGTCGACTTTAATGACACTGCTAAGGAGTTTTCCGCGGACGTCGTCACGCGAATTTTCGAACGGCAAGTTGAGCTGACTCCAGACGCAATAGCAATCGTTCAAGAAGCAGAAACTCTGACTTATGCGGAGTTGAACGCGCGAGCTAATCGACTGGCTCACTATCTCAAACAACTCGGCGTGGGTGCAGAAAGCCTGATGGGAATTTGCCTGCCGCGATCACCCGAGATGGTGGTGGCGGTACTCGCCATTCTCAAGGCTGGCGGCGCGTACGTGCCTTTGGATCCGGCCTACCCGAAAGATCGTTTGGCGTTCATGCTGGCGGACAGCAACGTTGCAGTGTTGATAACGCGGACGGCGCTCGCACAACAGTCATTTGAGTACAAAGGCAAGCTGGTTTGTCTCGACGCCGAGGTGGAGGCGATAGCCGAGAATGTAGCCGAAAACCTCTCCGCGGCCGCGCAGCCGGCGGACGCAGCGTACGTAATTTATACCTCGGGCTCAACTGGAAAGCCGAAGGGAACGCTGATCGAACAGCGCTCGCTAATGAATTTCACGCAAGCGGCGGGCGATGCATATCAAATTGCAGACAGCGATCGTGTGCTTCAGTTTGCTTCGCTTAGTTTCGATACCAGCGCTGAAGAAATCTTTCCGGCGCTGACAAGAGGCGCGACGCTTGTGTTGCGGACGGATGCAATGCTCAGTTCCGCCGAACACTTTCTGGAGGCGTGCGACAAGTTTCGAATCACAGTTCTCGATTTGCCGACGGCCTACTGGCACGATTTAACGGATGACCTTGCGGCGAACAATTTATCGCTTCCGGATTGCATTCGTTTGGTGATCCTGGGCG
>DASQPM010000216.1:0-7496 GCA_035643935.1 Pyrinomonadaceae bacterium
TGCCCAGAGAAAACTGAGATTAGGACACTGCCGGACGCCGGAAACATTTGCTAAAGATCAATTCAACGATAACATCTGCTCATTAAACATTCACATTACTGCTGATTTGAACCCTGGCGAATTCATTATGAGGCTTCTGGCCATAATTCCCGGCATCGCATTAATCGTCGCAATCCTCTGGGACGCTTTCGAAACCATCATCTTGCCGCGGCGAGTCACGCGCCGCTTCCGTTTGGCCAGTGCCTTCTATCGAACCGTCTGGACGCCCTGGTCGGCCCTCGCGCGCTCGCTTCACAAAGCTAAGCGCCGCGAAGAATTACTCGGATTATTTGGTCCCTTGTCTTTGCTGATGCTGCTGACGCTTTGGGCGGTTGGGCTTATTCTCGGTTACGCAATTCTTCATTGGAGCCTCGGCGCGCATTTGAATGTCAGCGCACGTCCAACCTTTGCTGAAGATCTTTATCTTAGCGGCGTCACATTTTTCACGCTTGGCTACGGTGATATCGTGCCAATGTCCGCTATTGGCAGGATGCTCGCTGTAATCGAAGCTGCGAATGGTTTTGGTTTGCTGGCGATCGTAATTGGATACTTGCCCGTCCTCTATCAATCATTTTCTCGGCGCGAAATGAATATCACACTGCTTGACGCGCGTGCCGGCTCGCCTTCGAGCGCCACGGAAATGTTGCGCCGGCATGCGGAAAGTGGAAACCTGGACGAACTTGGCTCAGTTCTGCGCGAGTGGGAGCGTTGGGCGGCCGAACTGCTTGAAAGTCACTTGTCCTATCCAGTGCTCTGTTATTTCCGTTCACAACACGACAATCAATCGTGGCTCGCTGCTCTAACGACTGTGCTCGATACCTGTTCGCTGGTAATGGTCGGCGTCGAAGGCCTGCCCGCGTGGCAGGCACGGCTCACGTTCGCGATGGCACGTCATGCGGTAGTGGATATCGCGCAAATCTTCAGCACCGCACCCGCGACGCCGGAAGCCTGCGCCACGCGTTTGTTTCCCGGCGATCTCGAACGGCTGCGCGAAATCCTTGAGCACAACGGCGCGTCGCTAAAGGACGGTGTGGACGCTGAACTGAAACTAACCGAACTGCGTTTGATGTATGAGCCCTACGTGTCCGCGCTTTCCGCGAGGTTGATGATGCCGCTGCCGCCCTGGATTTTGGGAGCCGATGCGATTGATAACTGGAAGACCAGCGCCTGGGGCCGCATACAATAGCCGTACCAACCTGAGAGGTTGCAGACTAAAAACCTTCAAGATTTTCCATTTACCATTTATCATTGGTGGATTCAAGTTTGAAGTGCAACCGGTATTAGGTCAACAAAATCGCGCACCGAAGACTGATGCTGGCAACAAATCAGGACGCGCTCAATGCAGAACCGCGAGCGGTAGCGACCGGATGCCAGCATTCAATGTTGAAGGCCGCTCGAATGCTTTATTTCATCGTCGACGGTAGCATCCGGTCGCTACCGCTCGCGGTTCTGCAATGGCTGCACTTCAAAGTTGAATTCGCGAATGCTAAATGGAAAATCTAACGTACCTCGACCTCCACTAGCCCCTCCCGTTAGACCGCATGGTCCTGTTGACACATGAATGATGGCTGCATAGAATCCGTTTACCCCTAAAACAATCGATCGAGTCGAGGAGGAGGAGGAGTCAGAGTGAAAACAACTATTCGTGTCAACCGCAAGCGTCCTGAATCTATGACCAAACAGATCACGGACCAACTCACAAGCCTTATCGAATCAGGGGCGATGACTATAGGCAGTTATCTTCCGAGTGAACGTGAGCTGGCAAATTCACTGAAAGTAGCGCGGAACGTAGTGCGTGGCAGTTACGAGAGCCTAATGAAGGCCGGCAGGATTCAGAGCGAAGGTCGCAAGGGCCGAACTGTCAGGGCCTCGGGCGGCAAGCGGCGCGCGGCCGCAAAAGGTTCAAGGAGCTCAGCCGGAGCAAAAGCGCGCAAGAAATAAATTGCAATTGGGTTAGACTCCCCCACTTCCCTCGCTCGCGTTTAATGACTAACTATTTACTGGCTGGCGATTGCAGTTTCCTCACCTAAAGCCAGGATTTCTCTGTGGATAGCCTTGCGTTCGGCAAGTAAACGGACAAAAAATCTTCGGCGCATCAAAAAGAACGCCAGGGCGCGCAACCCACCTATCGACTTGTCAAACTCTTCAAAGAATCGCACCGCCAGGTAACCCAACAGCGGCATTAACAAAAGCGTCGCCAGCGCCGCCTGGAAATTCAGAAACTTGTAGACGAGCGCCGCCAACAGCACCCAAGTCAACGGCAAAAATAACATCCCGGAAATGATCTTGACGGTTGAAACGACGTCTTCCTCATCTCGGGAAAACCGCGTCGCCAGATACCGCCCCAACCGGTAGGCCGGATAATGCACCACAACCCCGACTGTCGCCGGCAAGATCAGGATCGCAAATACGCCGATGCGAATCAGAATGTGCAACAACACCGCGGCGGGTGATGGCGGCGGCGAAAAATCATCCGGATCGACACCGGCCTGTATTAGCTCCTGTTCAAATCGGCTCATGCGCAGCTCGAGCCGGCGCAAACGCTCAGGTGCCTGCTGGCGCAAGACTGTGTAGGCCTTGATGAATCGTTGCTGAAGTTGCAGCTCCTGGGCCAGGCTCTCGCGCGCTTGATCATCCGCTTCCGCGGAAAAGATTTTTTCGGCGCGCGCGATCGTTTGCAGCGCTTCCTCCTGCTCGGCATCGAGTATAACCTCGCGCAGCGCGCATTCGATTCGGTCGGAAAGCTCGCGCACTGCCGCGCGCGGAAGATTTCCTTTCCCTTCCAGCGAAACTGGAGGCACGTCAATAGGCTTTCCGAAGTAAAGCAAGACACCGCTGCGAAACTGTGTCTTCGACGTGTAATAAAGGCCGGCCGGAACGATCTTAAGATCGGCAACCTCGCCCGTAGCCACAGCGCCAAGCGCGATCCTGGCTGCGCCTGTCTTGATTGGCAGTAGCCGGCGCTCGCTATGTGAAACGCCTTCCGGACAAATTCCGATTGTTCCGCCTCCAGCCAATAGCTTTCGCGCAGCCACAAAAGTTTCTTCGTTGCGCGAAACGTCTTCGCCTTCATCCTTGCGACGATAAACCGGCAGCGAGTCGAGCGCTCGTATGAAAAACCCGAGCACCGGCATGCGAAACAGCGGCGCTTTTGCGAGAAACGAAACGCGGCGCGGCGCCAGACAGAAAAGAAAGACAGGATCGACCAGGGCGTTGGGATGATTGAGAACGAAGATTACGGGCGACTTGAGCGGCACGTGCTCCAGCCCAATGATTTCGATGCGGCGGAAATAGACGCGCAAGGCGAAGCGGAGTACGGCGAGTATGATTTTGCGAATCATTAATTGGATTGTTTCGGTGCGAGTCTCGGCGGCTTCTGCTTTCCTTCTCTCGCCAATCTGTTCTGCTGGAGCCTACCGGAGTTTATTTACATTGTGGGTCGGCGAATACAGAGCGACCGGGTCGCGACACAACTCTCATTGAATTATTTTGCAAAAGCTCCTTATTACTTACCACTATATTGAGTGGCGGACCGGGTCGCTACCGCCCCGGTTCTGTATTCGTTGACCAACTACAAGCTAGCGTTCCGCACGTTGACATTATCTGGCCGCATTTCGCATTGCAGGATTTGTTTTTGTGCAACGCTAACATGCAGAGGTTTAGTTCGAAGATGACCACCAGCGCGGCGGGCCGGGAAAACGTGCACCCGCTGACCAGTAGTGACATAATATTCCCGCTAGCCCAAAAATCAGCGAAAAACTCTTAAGAGGTAACTATGAAATGCTTCCTCGTTGCAGTCGGACTGTCTTTCATCTTGTTCGCATCGTTCGCCGGCGCACAACAGAGCGTTCACTACTCAGTTGAAGACCTGTTGAAGATTCGACGTGTTGGCGATCCGCAGGTTTCTCCGGACGGAAAACGTGTCGCCTTTACCATCGGCGACGTTAACTTTGATGCCAACCGCACGGTGACGCAAATCTATATCATGTCGAGCGCCGGTGGCGACATCAAACAACTAACCAGCGGAACTGGTTCTGCCACTTCGCCTCGCTGGTCGCCAGACGGGAAGAGGCTCGCCTACGTGAACGCCGATCAGCTCTGGGTGATGGAACCAGACGGGAGCAACAAAGAACAAATAACGAAAATTTCGACCGGGGCCGGTGGTCCAGTGTGGTCGCCGGATGGCCATTGGCTCGCTTTCGTCTCCGACGTTTACCCGGAATGTACGACTGACGATTGCAACCGCGCGAAAGATGAGGCGGCAGCCAAAAGCAAAGTCAA
The DNA here is from genome assembly GCA_035643935.1 of Pyrinomonadaceae bacterium. GTDB lineage: Bacteria > Acidobacteriota > Blastocatellia > Pyrinomonadales > Pyrinomonadaceae > PSRF01. The sequence goes on from DASQPM010000216.1 coordinate 4,321, forward strand.
AGCGCACGTGACCGATCGTTTGCTGTTTCGCCACTGGGTTGAGTGGCGCGATCTGAAACGCACGCATGTGTTTTTAGTAGCGGGCAAAGGCGGTGTCGCGCGCGATCTAACTCCCGGCGATTTCGATTCACCGCCTTACGCCGTAGCCGGCGACGTTGATTATGGGTTCTCGCCCGATTCGAAAGAACTCGCCTACCTGCGCAATCCCGACAAGATCGAGGCAATCTCAACCAATAGTGACATCTATATCGTGCCAATAGCGGGTGGCCCAGCGCGCGACGTGACCAGCAGCAATCACGGTTACGAAGATACGCCGGCCTACACGCCCGACGGCAAATATATTATTTACCGTTCACAAGCAACTGCGGGCTTTGAAGCCGACCGCTGGAGGTTGATGACTTACAACCGCTCTGCGGGAACAAGCGTCGAGCTGCTGCGCGGTTTCGATCAAAGTGTTGACGAAGTTGCGCTTTCGCCCGACGGCAACACGATCTATTTCACTGCCGGCGATCGCGGTTATGAAAATATCTACAAAGTTCCGGTCAGCGGCGGACAACAACAAAAAGTCGCCGGCAAAGTTTTCGCGAGCAACTTGCAAGTTGCCCCCGATAACACCTTCGTGTTCGTGAGCAGCAGCTTGGCGGGGCCCGCCGAAATCTTTCGTGGCAATGCCGGAAGCGTTATTGCCCTAACTCACATCAACAACGAGCTGATGGCCCACGCTAACCTCAAGCCGGCTGAAGAAACGGAATGGACCGGCGCGCTAGGTAAGAAGATTCAGGGCTTTGTAATCAAGCCCGTCGACTTCGATCCCAACAAGAAGTATCCGCTGATCGTCATCATTCACGGTGGACCACAGAGCGCCTTCAACAACAACTGGGGCTATCGCTGGAACCCGCAGGTGTTTGCGAATGACGGTTACGTGGTGTTTGAGCCGAACCCGCGCGGCTCAACCGGCTATGGCCAACAATTTACGAACGAGATCAGCGGCGACTGGGGCGGCAAGCCCTACGTCGACATTATGAACGGCGTCGCCGATGTCCTGCGTCGCAATTCATTCATTGATCGGACGCGCATTGGCGCCGCGGGCGCCAGCTATGGCGGATACATGATCGATTGGATTCTCGGCCACAACAATGATCCGCGCTTTCGTTTCAAGACTTTGGTTTCGCACGCCGGTGTTTACAACCTGACGAGCATGTACGGCGCCACCGAAGAACTCTGGTTCCCGGAATGGGAATTCAAAGGCACACCCTGGTCCAACCCGGCGATGTATGCGCGCTGGTCTCCGAACATGTTTGTGCGTAACTTCAAGACACCGACGCTGGTGACTGCGGGCGAGCTCGATTTCCGCGTGCCTTACACACAAAGCCTGGAACTTTTCACGGCGTTGCAGCGGCAAGGAGTGGAATCAAAATTAGTTTTGTTTCCAGATGAAGGCCACTGGATTCTAAAACCGCAGAATTCAGCGTTCTGGTATCACACGGTGCTCGATTGGTTTGATAAGCATTTGAAATAAACCGGCCACAGATGGACGCCGATTTACACCCATAACAACCGTTCACGAGTAAGGCAGAACCGCAAGCAGATGCAAGAATCAAGTCTGCTAGCGCACTGATCGAAGTTTCGGCTCCGCCGTCTGATGTGCGGAAGGCCTACGACCTTCCGTCCATCCTGAAAAAAGTATTGGGCTGCACGCCCAAATTTAGGGCGTAGCCCAACGAATCACGACTCTAACGGAAGGGCAAGCCCTTCCGCACATCAGACGGCCTAGCCGAATTTCAAGTCGAGTCAAGCATCCACTCGCTACCGACTCACGGTTCTGCACTTGACTTCATCACTCTGCTTTCTCGAGGGGCGCGACCACGGCGACAAAATCCTCTGCAAAGCGCATGGCGTAGTTAGTTAACAATTCCTCAACGCGCTCCAGTTTCTTTGCACGCACGATCAATCCGGCATGATGACGCTTCTTCGCGCGATAGACAATCTCGGGATCGTCATAAGCAGAGGTGTCGGGATGTTCCTGCTTTGCGAGCGATAGCACGATCCCCGCGTACTCTTTTCGCGATGGCTTGAGTTTATTTGGACCAAGCCCTTCCTGACGATCCTGCTTCTGCCCTGCTCCTGCCGTCTGCTCGTGCCGACTTTCCTCTGGCTTCTGCCCTGCTCCTGCCGCCTGCTCCTGCCGTCTGCCTTGCCCCGCCGCATCTGCCACTTCAATCTTCGCCCACTCGCGCCAAAGGTTTAGACCGCTAGCCGCTTCCAAAACTTCGGCAATGTAAGCGCCGCCGACGCGCGCGGCAATTTCAAGAAAATAAAACTGTCCGTCGGCATCGCTCTTGATGAACTCAGCGTGTGCCGCGCCACGTTCCAGCCCAAGACCCTTGATAAGCTTGCGGTTGATGTCGAACAGTTTCTTTTCATCAGCCGTGCCGTGTGCGATGGTTCGAGAAATGTATGCGCCGCCGAGATGTGCCACTTCCAACGGCGGGCGACCGTAGCGATTCGCGCCCGCAAATGCCACGCGACCGTTGTTAACGATTGAATCGACGTGGAAAACCTCGCCCTGAATAAATCGCGCCAGCAAATAATACGAAGCGCGCTCGCGCAAACTATCGCGCTGGTTCAGTTCATCGACGATGCGCCAGACGTCTTCGGCCTGTTCCACTTTGCGAATGCCAATCGCGGAAACGTCCGAACGCGGCTTTAAAATCCATGGCGGCGGCACGCGTTGGACGAATTCAGCGATGTCGGCGGGATAAATTAAAGGCACAAAATCAGGTAGTTCAACACCCGCAGCTTTAGCCGCCTCAGCCATCCGCAGTTTGTCGCGAAAAGTTCTCGCAGTCGAACTATTCATGCCTGGCAGGCAAAAGTGTTCGCGAATGAGCCCTGCGGTCATCACATCAAACTCTTCCAAAGCGATCACGCGATCAGGTTTCCTTTCACGCGACAAAAATGCGACCAGGTCGATGAACAGCGGCGGGCCTGCATCGTTTGGCACGGCCATTAACTGATCAATACAGTCGCGCGGCCAGTCTTCCTGAAGCATCTTTTCCTTCGTGATCAGGACCACGTGACAACCCAATCGTTTGCACTCACGAATGAAGTCGCCGCCTTTGAAGTAGGTCGCAAGGCAGATGATGTTGATTGGGCGTGACTCGGGTTCCGGCATG
>DASQPM010000217.1:0-7088 GCA_035643935.1 Pyrinomonadaceae bacterium
ATTCGCGCGGTGGTGACCACGGCTACCGGGCAATACGGCATGAAGGTCATCGGCATTGAGAATGGCTTTGAGGGATTGCTGGGCGTAACACAAACGCGCGAGTTGACTACGGCGGATGTCAGGGGATTGCTGCCGCGCGGCGGCACAATTCTGGGTACGCGCAATCGCGGCCGGTTTGTAGAGCGCGATGCGTCTGGAGCGGCGATAAAGGTGGACGGCCTTTATCATGAAGCAGTGGACAACGTGCGGCGACTGGGAATTGATGCGCTGGTAGCTTTGGGTGGTGAAGGCACGCTTACGATCGCGCAAGAGTTTGGTAAGTTTGGCATTCCAGTAGTCGGCGTTCCTAAAACGATAGACAACGATCTCGCTTGTACTGAACTCACTTTTGGTTTTATAACGGCGCTCGACATCGCTACTGATGCGCTCGATCGGCTGCACACCACCGCAGAGTCTCACGACCGCGTGATGATCCTGGAAGTCATGGGCCGTCACACGGGTTGGATTGCTTTACATTCCGGCATCGCCGGTGGCGCGGACGTAATTCTAATTCCCGAGATTCCTTTCACGATGCAGTCGGTTGCCGATAGAATTCGCGCGCGCGACGATGCTGGTTCCAACTTTAGTATTATCGTTACTGCTGAGGGCGCAATTGAAACCGGTCATGACCTGATTTATCAGGACCCCGGCGACATTCATCACGCGCCACGCCTGGGCGGCATCGGCGCGTATTGTCAACGAGAACTTGAAGCGCTAACCGGGAAAGAGACGCGCTGCGTGGTGCTTGGCCACCTGCAACGCGGCGGCAGGCCAAATGCTTTCGATCGCATGTTGGCGACAAACTATGGCACCTGCGCGGTGCGCGCAGTCGTCGACGGTAAGCAGGGAGTGATGGTGGCACTGCAGGCCGGCGACGTGATTACTGTGCCCATCAGCCAGGCGATTGCCAACGTAAAGACGGTGCCGGCGAACGGGCAACTGGTGCGCACTGCGCGCGACACTGGTATTTCCTTTGGCGCGCCCGATGAAGCAGAACACCATAGGCCACAGAGCAAGAGTGGCGAACACGTCTCCGCTTGCGGCTAAACAGCAACAGGAGTTGAGCAAAACTAATTGTCAGCAGACATCAAACAAAAACTACAAGGCGAACTCGACGAACTCGAATCTGAGTTGCGCGTTCATCTACCCAAAGAAATCAAGCGCGCGCTGGAGTTTGGCGACTTGCGCGAGAACTCGGAATATCGCGCGGCGCTCGATCGGCAAAACGTGGTGAAGGCCCGCATCGTCGAGTTGCGCCAGCGCATCAGTGAGATAGCTTCAATCGACCTCTCAAGGATTTCACGCAATAAAGCCGGCTATGGTTCGACACTGGTTCTGTTTGATTCTGAGAAGGATGAGGAGGTCACCTATCGCCTTGTCACGCCTGAAGAGAGCGATCCGCAAAACGGTCTCATCTCGACCACGTCGCCTGTAGGCAAGAGCCTAATGGGCAAAGAAGAAGGTGACGAAGTTGTGGTCCGCACACCCGCCGGCGCGCGCAATTTTGAAGTGAGACGCCTGACTACAATTCATACTGAGATGGAAAATAAAGGCTGACTAAGATTATTTTTGTTTCGCTGGTTAGCCTCCAAAACTTGACGCTAGTTTTGCCTCTTCCTACAATCCGCCTTCTTGTTTAGGAAAAGCTATTATGTTCGTACAGTATTAGGCATAATATTCCTCCGGAGAAACTGACCAGAAATGTTTGTGAATGGTATTGGCCGCGGCGCCCAAAGAATCATTGATGCCATGGTGCGCTGGCTTGCCTACGGCCATATTAATCCGAACATTCTGACAGTCATTGGTGTCGCTATTAATGTGGGTTCCGGGCTGCTGTTTGGACTCGGATACTTCTTCTCAGCGGGCATTGTTCTAATCGTCGCCAATCTTTTTGACATGCTCGACGGCCAGGTGGCTCGCCTTTCAGGCCGGGTAACCCGGTACGGAGGTTTTCTCGATTCGTCGCTCGATCGGCTTTCCGACATGGTCGTATTTGTCGGCTTGATGGTTTTTTACGCTCGCGACACTCAGTTTCACTCAACTCTTAACGTTTTTCTTGCGGGCGCAGGACTAATGGGGTCGGTTATGGTAAGCTACGCGAGCGCCAGGGCGGAGAGTCTGATTCCCAAGTGTGATGTTGGTTTCCTGCGCCGTCCTGAGCGAGTGGTTCTTTTTATTATTGGCGCCTTAAGCACTCATCCGGGTTCGACCAACTTCTTCGCTAACCGAATGCCGGCAGTCCTGTGGGTACTCGCGGTGGGTTCATATTGGACTTTCGCACATCGCATGTATCACACCTGGTATGAGCTGAACAAAGTGTCGAGTAAGTCTGCAACTGACGAATCGCAAGCGTCGATTTCCGCATTAGACACCGGGCCCGAACGACGAGCTGATCAGCCACTGGTACATAAAGCGGGTTGAGCGTCAACCCGAAAACGATCAACTGTTGTCTGGCTGCTAAGTATTGAGGAACAAACACTCGTGACCATCTGTCCCTGCTGCGGTTTCAAATCTAATGCTGATCTGAGAGCCGGTTGCACTGCCTGTGGTGCGTGCCCGGTCGGCGAAGCGCTCCCCAAACCCGAACATGAACTGCCATCGTATGGGCGCTCTCTCGTGTTAGTTGTCACCGGCGCGTTGCTGATGTTGGTCTTCCTGACGCAAACATTCATCACGCTTGCCCAGACCTCCGCACGCGGCGCCAAGTCTAATCTTGCGTTCTTATCAATGATTCCCGTTGATTACCATCCCTGGCTCGCTGCAGCTGAAACCGCAGCGTGGCGTTTGAAATGGTTTGCAATTCCGGTTTCGATTTTTGTCTTTTGGTTTAGTCGGAAATTATATCGCTCGGTGGCGAGCTCTCCTGATCGTTTCTGTGGCGTGCGCTACGCGTTTCGGGGCTACCTGGCCTCGTTGGCTTTTCCCTTGTTGATTTTGATCTTTATAGGAATCACGATTCCGGTACGTTTGGAACACCGTCAATGGGGCATCGAGGAAGGCTTAAAGGCACAGGCTCAACGCATCGATCGCGCCCTCGATGAATATCGGGAAACATTTGGTAGTTTCCCCGACAGCATCAACGACCTGAACCGGCTTCCCGACGCGGACCGTTCGCTTGCCACTGCGCTGCAAAACCTTGATGTTTCCGGATATCGGCCCAGCGCCGAGCTGGCAGCCGTGCCGAAACAAAAACCGCAAACGCTTCGGGGTGCTGCCATTCGAAACGCATCAATAGGCGGCGCAGACGACGCAATTACGGAGCGGCTTTCATTTACAAATTATGAACTTCTACTGCCTGGCGCGGATAAACAACTGGGCACCGAAGACGATCTGGTCCTACGCGACGGCATAGTTTACAAAACGCCTCGGCGCGGCGGCAGCACAACTTCAAGTAAGACGCCAAAAAGATAAGTTAATCGTTGTCACCAATTTGGAAGGGCGGGCCTGCGTGCCCGCCCTTCTTGTTTAGGGATGCGAGAGGCGCGCGATGCCACCTTGCTGTTGTACATTTCGACCCAAACGCCATAAATGAAATAGTTGTAAATTCTACTGACCACTGACCACTGACTACCGACGAATGATCCGAAAGATTCTAATTGCCAATCGTGGTGAGATCGCAGTGCGCATTATTCGCGCCTGTCGCGATCTGAATATCTCGCCCGTAGCCGTGTATTCGGAAGCCGACGCCGCGGCAGTTCACGTCTCCCTGTGCGACGAAGCGGTTTGCATTGGACCTGCGCCATCCATTCAGAGTTATCTAGACATCGCGAAGATCATCGGCGCTGCAAAGAGAACCAACGCGGACGCAATTCATCCGGGCTACGGTTTCTTGGCCGAGAATGCCGACTTTGCCGCCGCCGTCGCCGCGGCCGGTGTAACGTTCATTGGCCCGGGCGTGGAAGCGATGCGCGTTATGGGTTCGAAGACAAGCGCTCGAAGTGCGGCGATGGCGGCTGGCGTGCCAATTGTTCCCGGCACAGTCGCGCCCTTGAATTCTCTTGCAGAAGCTGAAGCAACTGCAAAACAGTTTGGTTATCCGGTAATGCTGAAGGCTTCCGCGGGTGGCGGCGGCAAGGGCATGAGACTGGTCGCATTTCCCGGTGAGTTGCGCTCGGCTTTCGACAATGCCAAATCGGAAGCAGCATCAGCCTTTGGCGATTCCGCAGTCTACCTCGAAAAAGCGATCGAACGACCGCGTCACATTGAAATTCAGATCGTCGCGGACACACACGGCAACGTGGTCCATTTGGGCGAACGCGAATGCTCGATTCAACGCCGTCACCAAAAAGTTATCGAAGAGTGTCCTTCGCCCATCAACGACGCTGAATTGCGCGAGCGGATGGGCGCAGCCGCGGTTAAGCTCGCGCGCGCGGTGAATTATGTGGGCGCCGGTACGGTGGAATTTTTGGTCGCCGATGCTACGCGCGAGTTTTATTTCCTCGAGATGAACACGCGCTTGCAAGTTGAGCATCCGGTAACGGAACTGGTAACCGGCATCGACATCGTACGCGAACAGATCACTGCTGCCGATGGCGCGCCGCTTTCGTTTACGCAGGAACAGGTTAGCTGGAATGGCCATGCGATCGAGTGCCGCGTCTACGCCGAAGATCCGGAAAATAATTTCTTCCCTTCACCGGGAATGATTAGTCATTTGCGAGTCCCTAACGGTCCGGGAATCCGCGACGACAGCGGCGTCGAGCTGAACTCCGAAGTCTCCATTCATTACGATCCTATGATTTCCAAGCTTGCGGCCTGGGGACGCACGCGCGCCGAAGCCATCGATCGATTGCGGCGAGCGCTTGATGAATATGAAGTGGGCGGCATCAAAACGACGCTTCCCTTCTTCCGCCAGATCGTTCGCGACCAGGAATTCATCGCCGGACAATTGGACACTGGATTTATTTCGCGTTTTAACGAGCGCCGCGAAACCGCACAAGCCTCAGCCTCGGAGATTGGGGGCCAGATGCAACAAGACATGGCGCTGATTGCGGCCGCAGTTCATTACACGCGCTTGCAAAAAGAAGCGTCTTCGCTGCCGCTGACACAGCCTGGTCAAAGTCGCTGGAAGATGTCAGGGCGGGCGCGTCAGCTCTGGGAACTAAAAGCAAGCTGCGTTTACCACGTAAGAAGTCTCGAGAATGAATAGGTTTGAATTGTTTGAGTTCAGTGTGTTCTTTCATCCCCTTCCCTTTGGAAAGGGGAAAGAGGGGAAGGGTTTGAGCGACGTCAAGCCCTCTCCCTTTCCCTCTCCCAACGGGAGAAGGAGATTTGCGGCCTATTGAGCAAGTAAAGAAGAGAACTTCAAATATGAAGTACAAAGCGCAATTATCGGAAAGCGAGCACGCAATCTCTTTGGGCATTGCTGGTGAATCCGCCACTGCCGATATCGACGGGCGGCGTCACGAAATTGAGCTTCGCCAACTCAGCGGCGGCGAGTACCTGCTAAATAGCGGTTCCGATGTTTACAAGTGTCGCGTTGAGGGCAAGCACGATTCAAACAATTCTTTTGCGGTAATTCTCCGCGGCGTCAGCTACCACATCACCATAATCGATCCCAAGCGTCTTCGCAGCGCGCGAAGTTCTGCGGCGCACGCACATGGTGCAGCGGAAATTATTTCCCCGATGCCCGGCAAGGTCGTGCGCGTTTTAGTCGCAGCCGGCACCACGGTTGAGGCAGGCGCCGGCATCATCGTGGTGGAAGCTATGAAGATGCAAAACGAAATGAAAGCGCCGAAGGCAGGCGTGGTCGTTTCCGTCAATGCTGAAGCTGGCGCGACGGTAAATGCGGGCGACGTGCTGGCGGTGATTGACTGACGAGCAGTCCGAAGTTGAGTGAATCTGTTAAATGAGTGTAGGATTCGAATGGGACGCGCGCAAAGCGAGCGCGAATCTGCGCAAGCATGAGGTGAGCTTTGATGAGGCTGCAACAGTCTTCGATGATCCGCTTGCCAGAATTTTTGACGACCCGAATCATTCGTTGAATGAGCGTCGTGAAATAATAATTGGGCATTCGATTAGGGAACGTTTGCTTTTGGTTTGCTTTAGTGAACGTCCCAGCAAAATTAGAATTATGAGTGCCCGACCTCTAACCAGGAAAGAACGAAAAGATTATGAAGAAAACGTCTTCAAGTAAACGACGCGCTACGGGAGGCCAAAGGATGCGCGCCGAATATCGGTTTGATTACAAACAGGCACGTCCCAATCGATTTGCCGGGCAAGTCGACAAGCAACAATTAGTCGTCCTCATTGATAAAGATGTTTCTGAAGTTTTCACGACTCCCGAATCTGTCAACAAAGCGCTTCGAGCTGTAATGAGTGCCATGCCCAAGGCCTCCAGATCGCGCAAGACCGCTTAAGACAGTTCAGTTTCTCAAATGCCAGTTTCACCGCAGGCGCCTCAAGCGATCCACTCGCCTTCATTCTTACGGATTCTCCTTTGGGACATCGACGGCACATTGATGCGCTCCATCCGCGCCGGTTCATTCAAGGACTACACCATTCCCATGCTGGAAGAAGTTTTCGGCACGGCGGGCCGCTTAACGGAAATGAAAGTTTCGGGCATGACCGACTTGCAAATTGTTGGCGAGGCTCTCAAACACGAAGGCTTCACTCATGAACACATACGCGAGCGCGTGCACGAATTGCGCGAAAGTTATATGAACGCAATGCGAAAGTTTACTGGCAATGGCGAAGAAGTCTTCGAAGTTTTACCGGGAGTGCGCGAGGTGTTGCAAGCGGTAAACGATCATCCGCGTTATCAATCAGCATTAGTTACCGGCAATATCGAGCCGGCCGCCTGGTTGAAAATGGAGATTGCCGGACTATCCGAATTCTTCACTTTGCCTGGCGCGTTCGGCGACGAATCGCACGACCGCCGCGATCTTCCCGCGCTTGCTGCGGACCGCATTCACAAACATCTGCGAATGGACCTTGCGCCAGAACAATTCATCGTCATTGGCGACACGCCCAACGACATTGAATGCGCCAAACACTTTGGCGCGCGATCGTTGGCAGTGGATACGGGTCGCTTTTACACGACTGAGGATCTC
>DASQPM010000218.1:0-11643 GCA_035643935.1 Pyrinomonadaceae bacterium
AAAAGCGGGCGACAGGATTGTGAAGTTAGCCGATCGCGACGTTCACAATGTTTATGATTACACGTATGCGCTGGGAGAAATGAAAGCCGGACAGGAATATGAAGTAGAGCTAATGCGCGGCGGTGAGCGAATGAAGTTAAAGATCACGCCGGCGGCGCGCAAGTAAAAGGACAAAAGGAAAAAGGCAAAAGTCGATCACGCGCCCGTTTCGCGACGCCGATCACTTTTGCCTTTTAACTTTTTACTTTTGCCTTGGTGCCTACCAGCGCGGTTCGCGGTCAAAACCGCCACGGTCGCCGCCGCGATCTCCGCCGCGTCCACCGCCACCGCCATAACCACCGCGACCACCGCCGCCGCCATAACCACGGCCGCCGCCGCCGCCACGATCAGCACGCGGCTTGGCTTCATTGACCGTCAGGTTGCGACCGCCAAAGTCCTTACCGTTAAACTCTTCGATCGCCTTGGCGGCCTCTTCCGGAGTTGCCATCTCCACAAAAGCAAAGCCACGCGATCGTCCAGTGTCACGATCTTCGATTACGGAAGCTGATTCCACTGTTCCTACTGCCGCGAAAGCGTCGCGCAGTTCCTCGCTCGTCGTACGGAACGAGAGGTTCCCGACATACAGTTTGGTACCCATTTGTCTTTCTATCCTTTTGATCGAGTGAAGCGCGGGTAAAAATCAGATCGCAGACACAAGCAGGAGTTACTTGATCTCTTGGGCGAACGCGACGCACCCGGTGCTCTAAACTACAAGAGCGGCTTCCAACAAGTTGACAATTATCTCACTCTCTCCTCAGCCGAACGCGGGTCGCATCACGAACACGGACAGGCGCAATCACCACTGACGCGCGAGAGCAGGAACTAACGGGCCAAGTATGCCCCAGGCGCGGTTTAGAGTTCAAGCCTTGAGGCCAGTTAGTTGTCAGTAGTCCGTTGTCAGTTGTGAAAAGGGGGCTTGCAATCCCCGCTTGGGGCGCCCCCTGAACAACTGACCACGGACAACTAACAAACCGGCTATTCGCCGATTGCTTGCCCCAAGCACGATGGAATATAGTGCTTCGCACTCAAGTTCATTTCGCGAAAGGTCTGTTTGGAAAATGTCCAAATCTGTCCCTATCACTGTGGCGCATGGCGACGGCATCGGCCCCGAGATCATGGATGCCACACTTCATATTCTGAAAGCAGCCGGCGCCAACCTCGATATTGAAACTATCGACATCGGCGAGAAAGTTTATCTGGCCGGCAACTCTTCCGGCATCGAGCCGAGCGCCTGGGATTCGCTACGCCGTACTAAAGTTTTTCTCAAAGCGCCGATTACGACCCCGCAGGGTGGCGGTTATAAAAGTTTGAACGTTACGGTGCGCAAGACGCTGGGCCTCTATGCCAATGTGCGTCCTTGTGTTTCCTATCATCCGTTCGTGGAAACGAAGCATCCGAACATGGATGTGGTGATCGTTCGGGAAAACGAAGAGGACCTTTACGCCGGCATCGAGCACCGGCAAACCCAACAGGTGTACCAGTGTCTTAAACTAATTTCACGTCCGGGTTCGGAAAAAATTGTCCGCTACGCTTTCGAATATGCGCGGCGAAACAATCGCAAAAAGGTCACTTGCTTCACTAAAGACAACATCATGAAACTGACCGACGGTTTGTTTCATAAAGTTTTCGATGAAATCGCCGCCGAGTATCCCGACATTGAGAACGAACACTGGATCGTAGATATCGGCGCGGCGAAATTGGCCGACACTCCTGAAGTTTTCGATGTACTGGTGATGCCGAATCTTTATGGCGACGTGTTGTCGGACGTGGCGGCACAGATCGCGGGTTCAGTGGGGCTCGCTGGCTCGGCAAACATTGGCGAGCACGTCTCGATGTTTGAAGCGATCCACGGATCGGCGCCACGCCGCGCCGGGCAAAATTTAGCAAACCCGTCAGGGTTACTGCTTGGTGCCGTGATGATGCTGGTACACATTGGTGAAACAAATGTGGCTGAGCGTGTGCACAATGCCTGGCTGCGAACGATCGAAGATGGGATTCATACCTATGACATCTACGAAGAGGGACACAGCAAAGAGAAAGTTGGAACAAAAGAATTCGCCGAGGCGGTGGCACAGCGCGTGGGCCAAAGGCCCGAAACGCTGAAGGCTGCGAGCTATAAGGCCGTTGCGGAAACAAGTAAGCAAATGCCCCGCGGAGGCAGAGCAAGAGAGGCTGCAAAAAAGGATTTGGTGGGGGTTGATGTGTTTCTCGATTGGACCAAAGGCACGGCAAACGATCTTGGCGACTCGTTGAGTAAACTCAGCGGCGACGGCATCAAGCTGGAGATGATGAGCAACCGCGGCGTAAAGGTTTGGCCGGGCGGTCATGCAGAAACTTTTTGTTCCGACCATTGGCGCTGCCGCTTTCTGGCGGAGACGGACGGCGGCAAAGTTTCGCATCCCCAGATCATCTCTTTGCTCAAACGCGTTGCCGATGAAGGTTTCGATTTCATCAAAATTGAAAATCTGTATAACTTCGACGGCGAGCGTGGTTATTCACTCGATCAGGGCGCGTAAAACGCAACGAACGAAGAAAGGAACCGACATGGAAGGACAGCAAAAAGCACACGACAAACAGCAAACGGGGGATTCAGCAAACAACGAGGTAGGACCGACCGAGAAACTTCGCGAACACAATCAGCCGGAGTCAGAACTCTCGGTGCCGGGTGCGCAAAACGCGGAGAGCGAAGAAGCTATCAAAGACGAGAAAAGTCCCAATACAGAATAGTTGCGTTCCTGTTTTGAAATTTGCGATCTGAAATTTGAGATCTGAAATCTCAAATTGAGATTTTGAGATGTGCGATTTGAAATCTGAACTTGAACTTGGACCTCTGAGGCTTATCAATGGTAACCGAACCGACAACTCCGCTCGTCGCCATAATCATGGGCAGCAAGTCTGATTGGGATACGATGAGCCATGCAGACGCAACTCTAACTGAGTTTGGCGTCGCCCATGAATGTCACGTCATGTCGGCACATCGCACGCCCCAGCTCGCGACCGAGTTTGCATCCAGTGCGGCTGATCGCGGACTGCAAATCATCATTGCTGCCGCCGGCGGCGCCGCCCATCTGGCAGGCGTGATTGCCGCGCACACAACTCTGCCGGTGCTCGGCGTGCCGATGAAGAGCGATGCGCTCAATGGCATCGATTCGTTACTTTCGACGGTGCAAATGCCGGCTGGCATCCCGGTCGCGACGTTGGCAATTGGAAAACCCGGCGCCATCAATGCGGCGCTGTTCGCGATTGCGATCCTGGCGACCACGCGCGCCGACCTCGCCAACAAATTAAGAGATTTTCGCCAACGTCAGGAGCAGAAAGTTCGCAGCACCACCCTTCCCTAAACTTATTCTTTCGGAAGTTCTTCTTGAAATATCTTAAACGTTAGAGCAGAATGCGTGCACCGAAAAGCTACGCCCCTGACGAAGCATAACCCCGTTGCCTTCGTTTGTTTTTCACGTTCTTGCCTGTCTCGCAGGTGTAAATCCTGAAACATGATCGGCGAAACCATTTCCCACTATCGGATCACCGAGAAGCTCGGCGAAGGCGGCATGGGCGTCGTTTATCTCGCTGAAGACATCACCCTCGGCCGGCGCGTGGCGATAAAGTTTTTGTCTTCGACCGCCAAAGAATACCGCGCCAGGTTTCTCCGTGAGGCGCGAGCTGTTTCTGCCTTGACCCACCCAAACATTGCCGCCGTGTTCGATTACGGCGAAACAGAGGACGACCAGCCTTATATCGTGATGGAACTGATCAACGGCGAATCGTTGAGCGACAAACTGCTCGCCGGATCGCTGCCGCTGCCTGAAGCTGTGCGCATTGTTTCGTTGATTGCTGAAGCGCTTGGCGAAGCTCACCACCAGGGTGTGGTCCACCGTGACATTAAGCCATCGAACGTTGTCATCACTGAGCGCGGTCAGGTAAAGGTGTTGGACTTTGGTCTGGTCAAACAACTCTACGAGCAACACAGCCTCGGCGGCGATCCTAATCTGCCTACGCTGCCGTTCACGCGAACGCGCAGCGACGTGATCGTTGGCACGCCGATGTACCTGTCGCCGGAACAAGCCACCGGCAAAAAAGTGGACGCGCGCAGCGATCTATTTGCGCTGGGCGTGGTGCTCTATGAATGCATCACCGGGCAGGCCGCTTTTGGCGGCTCCAGCATTATTGAGATTGGTGCACAAATAATTCACGTGACGCCGCCGATCCCTTCCACCATCAACGATCGCATTCCGGCCGAGCTCGATCGCATCACGACCAAAGCGATGGAGAAAAAGATTGAGGCTCGCTATCAATCGGCTGATGAGCTGATCGCTGATCTGAAGGAAGTGTTGCCCACGTTGGCGCCAGATGGTTACCGGCACGTGCGCGTAACAGAGTCGTTGTCTAAACCGCGCACTTACTCAGCCAGTGCTCTGACGACGATAGCCGAAACATTGCGTCGGCCTGGACCACCGCTCGGCATGTTGTTCCTGGCGGCAGTTGCGGTGGCCGTGGTTGGTTGGTTTCTGGTTCGCTGGTTAAAGCCGGGACCGTATAAGCCTACGGCCGAAGCCGCATCGTGGTATGAAAAAGGATCCGACGCGCTTCGTAATGGCGCCTTTTTACAGGCAACAAAGGCCCTCGAACAGGGAATCGCTCATGATCCGAAATTTGCCCTGGCGCATGCTCGGCTTGCTGAAGCCTGGAATGAAATGGACTACGCTGAAACGGCAAAAGACGAGATGCTCAAAGTTCAGTCGCTGGTGCCTAACCGCTCGCAACTGGCGACGACCGATGGCCTTTACCTGGAGGCAATTACTGCGACGCTCACGCGAGACTTAGCCGGGGCCGCGAAAGCCTATGCGGAACTGGCGCGCCTTTCGCCGAATGATCCCCAGGTCTATGTAGACCTTGGCCGGGCTTACGAAAAGAATGATCAGATCAAAGACGCGATTAAAAGTTACGTGGAGGCAACGACGCGCGCGCCTCAGTATGCGACACCATTTTTGCGCGTAGGAATTCTCTATGCGCGCCAGCTGGATCAGCCAAGCGCCTCTGCTGCGTTCGACAAGGCAGAAACAATCTTTCAGGCAGACGGCAATTTTGAAGGCCAGGCAGAAGTTTCGTTTCAGCGTGGTTTTCTGTTCGATCAACTTAATAAAGAGCCGGAAGCTCGCGCACACCTGCAACGCGCGCTGGAACTCGCGCGCACCACCGGCAACGATTATCAGTATGTGAAAACGCTATTAAAGCTTGGCTATATCGAACTATCCGCTAACAACATTGAAGGTGCGCGCAAGTACATGCGTGAGGCAGTGGATCGAGCACAGGCAAAGGGCATCGATAACCTGACTAAACAGGGTATCGTTGATATCGGCAACAGCTATTTAGTCGCCGCTGATTATCCTGAAGCAGAGAAATACTACCGGCAATCACTCGACTTGGCCCAGAAACAAAAGGATGAGCGCAATGCAAAGCGCGCACTGCTTGCCTTGGCCAGTCTCGCCGAGCGACGCGGAAATGCCGATGACGTTATTAACTACGTGAACCAGGCTCTGCCTTTTTACCAGAAGGGCGGTTACCGCAAGGAAACACTCCAGGCTTTCCTACTTTTGGCTCGCGCCAAAGTTCATCAGGGCGAGTACGCCGGGGCGCTCGATGGATATCAGCAGGCGTTGAAACTCTCCCGGGAGCTGGACGATCAGGGGCAGGCATTTTTGGCGCATGACGACATTGGCCGTTTGTTTATCAGGCAGGGCAGATATCCTGAAGCACTGGAACAGCTGGATGAGAGTTATAAGATCGCAAAATCGATAAACGCGCCAAAGAATGTGGCCTTGAGTTTGACTGACCGCGCGAATGCGCTCTGGCGGTTGGGGCGATACGATGAGGCGCAGACCGCGTTGCATGAAGCGCAGGAGTTCGCTGATAGACCGGATGCACCCAGCAATATCTCGGCCTCCTATTATCTGGTGCTGGCGCGTATGGGCCTTAGCCGGGAGCACTGGCCGGACGCCCAGGCTAAAGCTCAAAGGGCGGAGAAGCTGGCCGGCGCTGAACTCCACGGCACCGCTGCCGAAGCGTCGCTTACGATTTGCATGGCCCAGGCGTATTCTGGAGCAGCAAAGCAGGGCGCAGTAAAGTGTAAACAAGCGGTCGAGGCAGCCCGCCAGGCAAACGACCCTGCTGTTTTGGCCGAATCTTTGCTAGCGCTCGCCGCCTCGATGGCCCAGGCCGGCGACGCAACCGGCGCAGCCGGGAATGCCCTGGAAGCACAACAGATTTTCGCGCGCGCAGGCCGGCGCGATTGCGAATGGCTGGCCTGGTTAATTGCCGCGCGCGCCAGTAAAGCAAATGGCGATACTGACAAAGCGCGCGAGTATGCTACAAAAGCACAAGAAACTCTTTCCGTTATTCAACAACAATGGGGGAACGATAATTACAATTCCTACCTAAACAGACCTGACGTCCAGTTGTCTCGCAAGCAACTCAGCGAGATAGTTTCAGGTAAAACCTAATCCCAACCCAGCCCCAAAAAAGGAGAAACTCACATGGCAAACGGTGGCGACATCATCATCAAAGGCGGTTCATGCGATTTGTTTTTCGATGATTCCTTGTATCCGAAAGACCCTGCTGATCCGAAGAAACATAAGAACAAGAATAATCAGAAAGTAACCAGAGTCTTGATCACGGGTGATATCAGCTTCGACAGCGGAGATCATCCGAGCGGCTTAACCTGCGAGATCACGACAACCTGTAAATAGAATTTTTTTCGTGCGCAGGGTTGAACCTGGAACGAGACCGCTGTTCAAATGGCGGGCTCCTTCTCTAGCATCGTGTTCAAAGGCCGCTTTGCGGGTAATGGACTGTAACGGAGCAGTCAAAGCACAATCATGCCCGCCAACTCTCAACTCACACACAAAAGGAGAAACTCAAATGGCAAACGGTGGCGACATCATCATCAAAGGCGGCTCGGTCGATATTGATTACGACGACGCGGTCTATCCACCTGAAACCGGCAAACCTCGCAAGCATAAGAGCAACAACCAAACAATTGTCCGGGTAACGGTTGCCGATGAAGGCAATAACCTGAAATATGACACCGAAACAGAGTCGGAGGACCCGACACGTTGGACAATCAGCGTCTACTGCACTTAGACAGTTCAGCCGACAACCGATCCCAATAGGCGACGCCCGTTAGTGAAATCCGTTCAATGTTGCGCTCGTCTCGCAGCGCAAAGCAGTAGAGGTCTGTTTCTTCTCGTCTTGCTCAGGGAGCTCTTCTAGACAGAAGTGAAATTATGGCAACGAATAAGGCGGCGCCGATGATGGACCAGATGATCGGGAAACTGGTCGTGCCAATTTGCACAGAAAACAATTCGGGCAAACCGAGATTCCTGGCGAGCCACATTCCCAGGAGCGCGCCCACAAATCCCAGGGCGATTGAAACCAAACAACCACCGCGGGAATAACCAGTAATTGCCTGGCCCAACGAGCCGCATAGTCCGGCGATTATCAGCAATACAATTAGATCGAGTAAGGTCATTTGAAACTCCTTCGCAGCTACCGCTGCTTAACGTCCGATATCGTTGTGATAGATCTTGCCGCCTTTCATTACCAGGCGCACCCGCCGCAACGCCGAAAGATCGCGCGTCGGATCACCATCGACGGCGATTAAATCGGCAAACAGTCCGGGCTTGACTGCGCCAATCTTGTCTTGCATATGCAACACGCGCGCGTCGACCGACGTCGCCGAACGCAAGGCATCGATCAGCGGCATGCCCCAGTTCACCATCGCTTCAATCTCTCGCGCGTTATCGCCATGAGCAAAGACGCCGACATCGCTGCCGCTTGCAATAGTGACACCCGCATCCAGCGCCTGTTTGAAAACAATTTTCTTGCGTTCTGCGTTCGCGCCGGCGATTGCCAATGTCGGACACAGTGCTGTGCCGTGCTCCTTCATCAAGCGAAAGATTTCCGGCGTGCCGCCGTCGCCATGCTCGATTGTCTCGACGCCGGCGAGCGTGGCGCGACGCATTCCCTCGGTTGAAGTTGCGTGCGCGGAAACCGGAATGCCTGCGCTACCGGCAACCTCGACTGCTAATTTTAGTTCGTCCAGCGTAAACGTCGCGTGCGCCGCGCCGCCTGCACCCCAGCGATAATCGGCATAAACCTTGATCCAGTCGGCGCCTTTGCCGATTTGTTCCCGCACTGCGCGAGTGAGGCCATCAACGCCATCTGCTTCTTCCGCCCCCTGCGGCACGGTCCATTCCGAAGCATAACCTTTTGGGCCATAACTGCCGCTCGCCACAATTGCACGCGTTGCCACAACCATGCGTGGCCCGGGAATTATTCCCTGCTCCACTGCTTGCTTCAAACCAACATCTGCATAGCCGGCGCCTTCGGTACCAAGATCGCGAATGGTGGTGAAGCCGGCGAGTAGCGTGTTGCGCAAATGATTGGTCGCGCGCGCAACGCGCAAGCTCAGAGCTTCGCGCGCTACCTGATCATTCCAAACGGTTTCGCTGTAGGGGTGAAGCATGACGTGCGAATGCGCATCGATTAAGCCCGGCATCAATGTCATCCCCGGCAAATCGATCACCTTGGCATTGCTGGGAGCTTTAATGTCGCTCGCCGGTCCGGCGGCTTCAATCTTTTCACCGCGCACTAACAACCACCAGCCGTCATGCAATTGCGCGGACTCGCCGTCGAACACGTGCGCCGGCTGGAGAAGGTAAACAGTTTCAGGCTGCTTTGGAGCAGGCGCTTGAGTCTGCGCCAAGGATGTTACCTGAACGAAAGTGCAAATGACTGTAAGCAGAATCAAAGGTGCAAATCGCATTTCGGAAACCCTTCGAAAGTAATGAGCTACCCGGCCGATGAAAGCGCGGGGGCAAGCCCGCCTTCCCGCCCCGGAGCTGACGGCAGTTGAGTCCGGAGCTTGGATTGAAAGGCTTGCAGACAAAATAACGCGGTCAACTTTGAAGCCTCTGGGTCGCGAAGGCGGGCTTGCCCCGCTCTTTTGGTACGAAAGCTGGAACACTACTAAAACCCTTTGCGGTTGAGCCACTCGCGCACGACTTCCGCCTGGTTGCGTTTATTCGCATCTACCTCGTAATTCAATTGCCGCATCTCTTCCGTTGAAATGGCGTGCGCGAGTCTTGCCAGCACCTCAGGCAATTGCGCGACCCGCGCCAGCGTGTCTTGCCGGACAAGATAAACCGCTTCGTACGGTGGAAAGTAGTGCCGGTCATCTTCGAGTTGAAACAAATCGAGTGCGGCAATCCTTCCTTCAGTTGAGTTGCCCGCAATCAAATCTACCTTGCCGGAAGCAAGTGCGATATAGGTCAATGAAAGGTCCATCTCGCGCGGTTGTTCGGCAAACTTCAACCCATACGCTTTCGAAAAACCCGGATAGCCGTCGGCGCGTGACATGAAATCCTGGCCAAAGCCGGCGCGCCAGTTGCTCGCGTAGGGTATCGCGTCAGAAATCGTCTTCAACTTCAACTTCCGCGCCTCAGCGCCGCGAATGAGAATCGCAAAAGTGTTTTCAAACCCAAGGGGCTCACTTACCGCGACGCCGAATTTTTGCGCGTACTCAGCCTTGACTTGTTCGTAGACTGCGCGCGGGTCGGTGATAGGTTGATGATGAAGGATAGCGGTGTACGAGGTGCCGGTATATTCCGGATAGAGATCAAGGCGTCCCGCCAGCATCGCATCGTGCGGAAGATTTCCACCCAATTCGTAATTGCGTTCCACTGTCACGCCGCGCGCTTCCAACAGCTGCGCCACAATTTCAGCGAGGATGGCCGATTCAGTGAAATCTTTTGAGCCAACCACAAGGCGGGCGCTCTGCGGCTGCACGCTGTGCGAGCGCGTTTCGCGCGAACCAACATAGATTCCGGTTATCATGGCAGCGAGGATCGCAGTCGTTGCTGCGACCATAAACTTCTTCCTACCTGAAGTTGTTCCGGCTCTTCGTTTGTGGGCCACAGAGAAATAGCGTTCGAGCAGACCCAGCCCAAAGTCTGCGATTAAAGCCATCAGGGCTGCCGGCACCGCGCCGGCCAGCAGTAAGTTGTTGTCATATTGTCTCAGCCCACGAAAGATGTAGACGCCCAACCCGCCGGCGCCGACCGCGGCAGCAATGGTTGCCACACCAATTGCAATCACCATTGCGACGCGCACGCCAGTAATGATTACCGGCATCGCTAAAGGCAGTTCCACTTGCCAAAGAATCTGGCGGCCAGTCATGCCCATCGCAACGGCTGCTTCGCGCACATTTGGATCGACGCCCACAATACCTGTGACCGTGTTTCGAATTATCGGCAGCAACGCATAGACGACCAACGCAACGATCGCAGTGCGCGTGCCAATACCGCCAATGAACGGCAGCGGAATCAGAAATCCAAACAAAGCCAGACTGGGAATCGTTTGCATGATGTTGGCGACGCCCAGCACCGGACCACGCAAGGATTTTCTGCGCGTGAGCAGAATACCGGTGGGAATTCCAATCGCAACCGCAACGAAAGTTGAGATCAGGACCAGCCACAAATGCTGTCGCAGCAGCGTGAATAGTTCGGGCCAGTTTTGTTTTAAAAAACTGAAGAAACTCACGGCGCCTCCTCCTGAACGGAACCAGCAGAGACGCGCAGCGTTTCCAGGTACGCCATGGCTTTTTCGTTTTTCGACTTAAGAAAATTTTCGGGCGTTTCCAGTAGCAATAATTTGCCGGCATGCATCAGTCCGACGCGCGAGCCCAGTAATAAAGCCTCGCGCACATCATGAGTCACAAACACTGCGGTTTTTTTCAAGCGTTTGCTAAGTTCCGCAAACTCGCGCTGCAGACTGGCGCGTGTCAACGGATCCAAGGCGCCGAAAGGCTCATCGAGTAAAAGCAGCGGTGGATCAGCAGCAAGCGCGCGCGCTACGCCAATGCGCTGCCGCTGGC
The DNA here is from genome assembly GCA_035643935.1 of Pyrinomonadaceae bacterium. GTDB lineage: Bacteria > Acidobacteriota > Blastocatellia > Pyrinomonadales > Pyrinomonadaceae > PSRF01. The sequence continues at coordinate 10,970 of DASQPM010000218.1, forward strand.
CGCCGGATAATTCCGCCGGATAGCGATCGGCGAAGTCGCGCGGTTCAAGTCCAACAATTGACAGCAATTCGTCGACACGATTTCTGATACGCGCTGGTTCCCAACCTTCAAGCGCCGGGACAAGAGCGACGTTTTTGGCAACGGTGAAATGAGGGAAAAGACCACCTTCCTGAATTACGTAGCCGGTGCGGCGGCGCAGTCGAATCGGATCCCATGCGGTTGTTGACTTGCCTTCGATGTTTACTTCGCCCGCATCCGGCATTAACAGACAGTTGATTAACTTGAGCGTGGTGGTTTTGCCGCAACCTGACTCACCGAGAAGAACCAGGATCTCGCCAGGCGCAACTGAAAAACTGAGATGGGAAATTATCGGAGCGGCGGCAGACAAATGCGAGAAACCGACATCGTGAAACTCAACCAGCGGTTTGGCGGTGGCTTCATTCATTAAAGGTAAGTTCAAGATGAATATAAAGAGCGGGGGCAAGCCCGCCTTCCTGACCTCGAGCTGACTTCAGTTAAGAAGAAAAACTATACTGAAAGCCATTCAACCTTGTGCCGCCACTTTCTATGAAAGACTCTCAGGTAAGGAAGGTGGGCCTGCCCCGGCTGCTGTCTTTTCAAACTGCCAACAGCAAATTGCTGCTGAACCGTTGCGCGCGGTCCTGCCAGGTTTG
>DASQPM010000219.1:0-5077 GCA_035643935.1 Pyrinomonadaceae bacterium
AAAGCCGCGCCGCTTCCGGTGTGGTTGCGAGTTTTCCAAATCAACCCCTGTGTGCTCAGGTTATCTTCGGTGCGACCAGCGCGCCGCCGACGGTTCCAGGTTTGCGGTCATGGCTTCGGCGTAGCAATGTAATCATCCAGCAGTTTTTGCGCACTTAATCCCGGACTAATGACCACCAGTTTTTGCCGCGGATCGTAACCGCTGAAGACACCTACGATCTCTGCTTGTTGATTGTAAACCGGACTGCCCGAGTAACCATCGCGGCCCACGATCGTGGCCAAGCTGAACTGCTGGCCGCGCAATTCGTACGGCCCGTAAAAAACACCTTTCCTCATCAGCCTGTTACCATGTGGGCGCGCAATCACAAACAGGTTTTCATCTTTGCTGAGACTCGCTTGGAACGCCGGCGCCACCGCATGTTTTTGTTTTTGACAAATTTGCAATAAAGCCAGATCGGCGGCTTCATCAAACTTAATAACGCTTGCCTGGCAGCCCTGCACGTAGACTTCAACTTCCAATTCATCGTCCGGCGCGAATCCCAACTGGACTTTTTTTGAAACGCTGAGATTTCCCGACACCGCATGATAGGCCGTCATTACCAACTGATCGCCTACCAGAAAACCAGTAGCAAAACCATTTGGCCCATCGAGCAGAGAGAAAAAGCGCTGCAGCGGGTTTGCTCTCTTTTTCATGAACTTAAGTTCCAGTGAAACTGCACTATCTCCCGGACGTTTTACTGTGCGATGGCCCCCAGCTTTGCAATTTGGCACGTACGCAAGAGCAGCGATCGTTAAGATGCTTGCCCAAAACATTCTGCGTTTCATGATCGACTCTCCTTTGGAACGAAGATAACTTTTCGTTGGACGCTGAAGTATGGTTGAGGCGCGCGCTTCCGGCATCAGGCTCCAGTCGGCGACGGCGACTGATGTTATGCGAGCGCATTGCGGGGCGCAAGATTTTTGGGTTATCGACGTTGGTCGGACGGAAAGCTGAAATAGTCGGTTAACTAAGCCTCAAAACTTTAAGCCTTTTCGAGTCCCGCATACTTTTGCACTAGTTTCTTCTGACCGTAACCGGGAAATGTAACTGTTAGTTTGAGAGAATCGCCGGCGCCTTCGCGCCTCAGCACCAGCCCGCGACCGTATTTCGCATGCTTTACGTAAGAACCGGGCAAGAATTCGGATGAAGCTGTCGCATGTCTAGTGTCAAGTGTAGGACTTTGGACCCGCGAAGAACTCTTTCTACCCATCGAACTATTGTCCCGTTCGCGCTGGTCTTTACTCGCTTGGAAGCCGCCTCCAGTATTTCCAAGTTGCGCTGCGCGCTGCTTGAAGAAGTCGGCGATGGAATCCACGCTGTCGTAAGTTTTTCCGGCGTACTTCTTTTTCTCCTTGCGATACTCGCCTTGTTCGTAATCAATCGCCGTTGAGCCCCGGGCGAACGACAACCAGGATTTTCCGAGTGACAAGTCTTCCATCAACTCCAAAGGCATTTCGTTTAAGAACTGCGAAGGTTCGGACGCCAGCTCCTCGCCATACACGCGACGTTTCATCGCGTGCGTAACATATAGAAACTTTTCCGCGCGCGTCATCGCTACATAGCAAAGACGACGCTCTTCTTCCATCTCTGCCGGATCCGTTGCCGAGCGCGAGTGCGGAAATAGACCATCCTCAAGCCCGGCGATAAAGACAATTGGAAACTCAAGACCCTTGGCCGAGTGCGCCGTCATCAGTGTCACGGGCGCGTCGCGTTTGTATTGATCCTGATCGGAAACCAAAGCGGAGTGATCGATAAACTCTCGCAAGCCTTCAATGCCCTCGTCGTCATAGTCGACCGCGGCGTTGACCAGTTCCTGCAGATTTTCCAACCGCGCTTCCGCTTCGTCGGTCTTTTCGCCTTTGAGCGCGTTCTCGTAACCAGTGTCGAGGATGGCGGCTTTAACGATGTCGGAGACAAGCGATTGCGGAGACACGGAGATGGGGCGATGCGGAGACTCGGAGACAACACTATCCCCCTGTCTCCCTATCTCCGTGTCGCCGTGTCCGTGTTCTCCACCTGCCATTTCACCAAGACGCAAGATGATCCTGCGAAAGCTTCGCAACGCCGAAACCGCGCGCATGCTCAAGCCATCGGGCTTTTCAATGGCCAGCTTGATCGTTTCCCACAATGTTAGATCAAAGTCATTCGCGCGGCGAGTAAGCTCGTCGAGGGTTTGTCTGCCAATACCGCGCGGCGGACTGTTAATCACTCGTTGCAGCGCGATGGAATCGTTCGGGTTCAGGGCCAATTTTAGATACGCTATGATGTCGCGCACTTCCATGCGCTCGTAGAACGAAAAGCCGCCGACGATGTTGTAAGGCAAACCCGCGCGGCGCATCGCTTCTTCGAAAACTCGTGATTGGGAATTCGTGCGGTATAAAACTGCCGCGCGCACGTCGTATTCCTCGCGGCGATGCTCAACGATCTTCGACGCTACCCAGCGTGCCTCTCCATCGGCATCGAAAGCCTGGTAATAGCGAACGCGTTCGCCTTTCGCGTTCGACGTCCACAAGTTCTTTCCCTTGCGCTCAAGGTTGTGTTTCACCACTGCGCCCGCGACGTCGAGGATCGTCTGGGTCGAACGATAGTTTTGTTCGAGGCGAATCGTCTTTGTGTTAGGGAAATGCTTTTCGAAGTTGAGGATATTGGTGATGTCGGCGCCGCGCCATTTATAGATCGACTGATCCTCATCACCCACTACCGCGATGTTTTGCTGCTTTTCAGTTAGCAGGCTAATTAAAGCAAACTGAAGTGAGTTTGTATCCTGGTATTCGTCCACCAAAATGTATTTGAACTTGTTGTTGTATTTCTCACGTACTTCTGGAACATCACGCAGCAAGCGCACGGCTTTGATCATCAGGTCGTCAAAATCGAGTGCGTTGTTGGCGTGCAGGCGATCCTCATACAACTTGTAAACGCGGGCCATCGCAGCGCGGCGTTCGTCCACGTAATCAGCGCGCGCCGCAAACGCGTCTACGTCTTCGGCGCGATTTTTCGCAGAACTAATAGCGGACTGCGTCGCGCGCACGCCCAGGTGCTTTTCGTCGTAGCCTAAATCTTTAATGCAGTTCTTAATCAACCGCTGCGAATCGTCCTGGTCGTAAATGGTGAAGGTGCGCGTGTATTTATCGTTTAGTTTTTCGATGTCCTGCCGCAGTATGCGCACGCACAAACTGTGAAACGTTGAGACCAGTGGCGCACTGGACAGCTCCTGATCGCGCAGCAGGCGCTGCACGCGCAAACGCATCTCTTCTGCAGCCTTGTTGGTAAATGTAACCGCGAGAATGTTCCACGGTGCGACGCCCTTTTCCGCGATGAGGTATGCAATGCGGTGCGCGATGACGCGCGTTTTTCCCGAGCCCGCGCCCGCAAGAATCAGTAGTGGCCCTTCAGTATGCTGGACGGCAATCTGTTGTTCGGGATTTAAGGAAGAAAGAAAGTCAGTCATTACTGTCGAGTCGTTTGATATTTCATTTAACCATATGAGTTCGTGCGAACAAAACCTGCAAGAGAAAAGCCAACTCCGCAGATTACACAGATTTCGCAGATTTTGGTTAGAGGAAGAATTAGCGCTTCGTTTTTTCCTCTAATCTGTGTAATTGGCGTAATCTGCGGATTCCGTTTTGACCGCAAGAATCGGATAGATTCGCTGGCGTTCAGTCGTTAATATCACGCGCAGTTGGAAATGAAGCGACGTTTGGGAGGTGTTAAGATGAGTGCCGTGTTGCATGAGCAAATGACGATGTTGCCAGATAGCCAGGATGAGTTTTGGAATGCCGTGCTGTCGAAAGACCGCAGGTTTGACGGCCAGTTTGTATTTGCCGTGAGTTCCACTCGTATTTATTGCCGGCCGTCCTGTCCGTCACGCCGGCCCAGGCGTGAGAATGTTTCATTTTTCGCATTGCCGGCGGCAGCCGAGAGCGCCGGGTTTCGAGCCTGCCGTCGTTGTCATCCCAATGCTGCGCGATCAACTGATCCGCAGGTCGAGATGGTGCAACAGGTTTGTCGTCTGATTGAAACCAGCGATGGTGAAGCTGTTACGCTTGACTGGTTAAGTGAAAAGGTCGGCGTCAGCTCGTTTCATCTACAACGGACTTTCAAAAGCATCATGGGAATGTCGCCGAGCGAGTATGCCGAGACGCGGCGCGTGAACAAATTCAAGCAGAGCGTCCAGGCGGGCGAGAAAATCACCAACGCGATCTACGATGCGGGCTTTAGCTCCAGCAGTCGCTTATATGAACTGGCGTCTTCGCAGTTGGGCATGACACCGGCAACCTATGGCAAAGGCGGACGTGGCGCGGTGATTCGTTATGCAATTGGCGACAGTCCGTTGGGGCGTTTGCTGGTTGCTTCGACCGACAAGGGCGTGTGTTCGGTTAAGCTGGGCGATTCAGACGAAGCACTCAAAACGGAACTGTTGCATGAATTCTCCGCCGCCGAAATTCTGGTTGATGAAGGCCGGCTGCGTCCGGCGCTCGCGGCAGTTGTGGAGCATCTCCACGACAAGACTCCGCGGATCGATTTAGCTCTCGATATTCGCGCCACCGCTTTTCAGCGCCAGGTTTGGGAACACCTCCAAAGAATTCCTGCCGGTGAAACCCATTCGTACACGAAGGTGGCAAAAGGCATCGGACAGGAAAAAGCTGTACGCGCAGTTGCGCGTGCTTGCGCCAGCAATCCTGTGGCGCTTGTGATTCCCTGCCATCGAGTGATTCGTGAAGACAAGAGCCTGGGCGGTTATCGTTGGGGCTTGGACCGCAAGAAAAAACTCCTCGAGAGAGAGGCTCGCGTTAAGTAGGACAGACCTTCCTGTCTGTCTTGGTTCTTTTAGAATCGCTTTGCTAACTTGAAAGAAAAGGCAGATTTTCTATTTATCATTTCACATTTGTCATTCGCGAATTCAAGTTTGAAGTGCAACCATTGCAGAACCGCGAGCGGTACCGACCGGATGCTAGCATTCAATGTTGAAGGTCGCTCGAATGCTTTATTTCATCGTCGACGTTAGCATCCGGTCGCTACCGCTCGCGGTTCTGCATTG
>DASQPM010000220.1:0-9204 GCA_035643935.1 Pyrinomonadaceae bacterium
CGTGCCGTTGTTGATGCGCGTTGCAGCCGCTACTTTGCGCGTGGGTTTTGAACCAGGAACTAAGTGGCTGTACTCGAACATCGGTTACGTGCTGCTTGGTTTTTTGCTGGAGTCGCTTGAAAAGCGGACCTTTGCTGAGATTATGCGCCGGCGCGTTTTGGATCCGCTGGACATGAACAGGAGCGCGCCGGTTATCAGCGCTGCTATTCGCGATCGCATTGCCGTGGGTTATGGTCCATTGAAAATAGATCGTCCGTTTCCGCCACATGGAAAACTGGCCGAAGCGCCCTGGGTTGACGTCGTCGAAGCAGCGGGCAGCATTGCGGCAACAGGAACCGACATGAGCAACTACCTGCGTATGTTGTTGAATCACGGCGTTGGCGCCAAGGGACGCGTGCTGTCGGATAAAGCTTTTGAATTACTCACTAAGCCCGTAATCAAAGCTCCGTTTCGCGGCGAAGACGCGAGCTACGCTTATGGCTTGTGGGTGAGCGACAAGGATGGTCATACACTGCTGCGTCACACGGGTGGGATGGTGGCCTTTACCTCCGCGATGTATGCAGACACGACCGACGGTCTCGCTGCGTTCGCGTCGGTCAACGCCTCGCTTTCGGGTAGTTACAGGCCTGTTGCAGTGACGCGTTATGCGCTTGAGTTGTTGAGTGCCGCTGCGAAAAATAAGGAGTTACCCGCGCCACCGCCGCCGCCACCCGCGACTGACAAGATTAGAAACGCCGCCGACTACGCGGGAACGTTCAACGCCACTGACGGCAGCAAGCTTGTGCTGACCAGCGATGGCGACAAGTTGCTGCTGCAACATGCAGGCGCGGCTATCATTCTCGAGCAAGCCGCGCCCGATCTATTCTTCGTGAAACATCCTGACTGGGATCTGTTTCTGCTTGGCTTTGGCCGAGAGCAGGGTAAGGTTGTGGAGAGTTTTCACGGTGCGCGCTGGTGGACCAACGAACATTACTCAGGTCCGAAGACTTTTCAGTATCCGCCGGAATGGGACGCGTATACGGGCCACTTTCATTCTGATAGTCCCTGGTACGAAAGCACGCGGCTGGTCATACGCAAGGGCCAACTGCTCGTCGAAGGTTTGCAACCGCTGGGACCGATCGAGCCGCGCGTTTTCCGAGTGGCGGGCCAGAGCATTGATGTAGATCGAGTAGTGTTTGATAGTATCATCGAAGGTCGCGCAATGCGTGCGACTTATTCAGGAATTGAGTTCTTTCGGGCGTTGACGCCGTAAAAGGTCAAGAAGTTCAGAGTCCATAGCTTGCCGCAAGCAACGTCAGCCTAAAGGCTGGACTGAACTTCGGGCCAACAGTTTACCAGCAAATAAACAGGAGAGGTTTCATCATGTCAAGTCCAGCAACACAACAACCATCACCGCAATTATTTTTCCAAACCATCAACGCCTATCAGCGCAGCGAAGGATTAAAAGCGGCAATCGAGCTTGAAGTCTTTACGGCCATCGGCGAAGGCAATAGCACCGCCCCCGAGATCGCGAAACGCTGCAACGCTTCTGAACGTGGCACGCGAATCCTTTGCGACTTTCTCTGTATCATGGGTTTTCTGAACAAGGAAGGAAACCGTTACAGCTTGACGCAGGACTCCGCAATTTTTCTCAACAAGCATTCGCCGGCTTATCTTGGCGGTATCACAGAGTTCATTTCGACGCCGGAGCTAACCGACACCTTCAAAAATTTTGCCGAAATCGTTCGCAAGGGCGGTACGACTATGACGGAAGGCGGCACCGTCTCGCCGGAAAATCCTATCTGGGTAAAGTTTGCCCGGGCGATGGCGCCGATGATGGCGATGCCGGCGCAGGCGTTGGCGAAGTTGGTTGATCCCAAAGCTGATGCGAAATTGAAGGTGCTCGACATCGCCGCCGGACACGGGCTTTACGGAATCGAGTTTGCCAAAAATAATTCGCAGGCCGAGGTGGTGGCGCTTGATTGGGCGCCGGTACTGGAAGTTGCGAAAGAAAATGCAAAGCAGGCCGGCGTTGCGGACAGATACTCAACTTTGGCAGGCAGCGCTTTCGATGTGGATTACGGAACGGGTTACGACCTGGTGCTGTTAACAAACTTCCTGCATCACTTTGATATTCCTACGAACGAAACGCTGCTGCGAAAGGTTTATGCTTCGCTCAATAAAGGGGGCCGCGTCGCGACCGTTGAGTTTGTGCCGAATGACGATCGCATCACGCCGCCCGACGCCGCGGGTTTCAGCGTAATGATGCTCGGCAGCACGGCGGCCGGAGATGCTTACACCTTCGCCGAATTCGAGCGCATGTTTGCGAACGCCGGATTTGCGCGCAGCGAGGTTCAACCGCTGCCGGCTTCGATCGAACAAGTCGTGATCTCGCAAAAGTAAGTCGCGAAAGCGGACGCAGTTTAGAGTACAAACTTTAGTTGGCTGTTCGAAGCAGCAGCCTAAAGGCTGGACTCTAAACTGCCGGCTTCAAAGCGTACCAGACTTTTCATTCACTTGTTTGCGGGTTTGGGACGAGGCCGGCCACAGTTTCCAGAAGCAGCTCGCTGCTGAACGGCTTCGAAACGTAGGCGTTGAAGCCGGTCTTCAGCGCTTGCCCGCGGTCCAGGTCGGCGTGCGCAGTAACGGCCATGCAGGGAATTTCCAGCGTACGCTGATCAGCTTTGAGCTCGCGGAACACACCCCAACCGTCAAGATCCGGCATAGACAAATCCATGACAATCAAATCGGGCAGGTGCTCGCGAGCAAGGGCCAGGCATTCGCTGCCATTTCTCGCTTCGCGCACGTCATAACCGGCGGCGGAAAGCAAGAGTTGCATTAGCTCGCGGTTGTCGTCGTGGTCGTCGGCGATGAGGATGGTGGTAGCCATAAATTGCGAAAAATTCGGTCGTGCGACTTATAACGTAGGGCCAAAATTGTGTCAATGCAGGTTTCAGAAACCACTTCTTGACTCCCCGAATACCGCGCGTCCATAATCGGTCAAGAGACGTATTGCCCCCGCAAGTCTCAGTTATAAGCGTTCTGTCCGCTTAGGATGCTCACCATGAACGCCTCAAAGATTCCGGCAAACGGAGGAAGAAACTGTGGTCAGCGCACAATTGGAAGATAGCCTGCGCCGCGATATTGAAAGTTATATCGAAGGGCGCCTCGGTGGTATCAAGCAGGAAATCGCTGCGCTTCAGAGTCAACTGAACGAATCGCTCAGCCAACTTCTCGATCGACAGGGCGAAGCGCAGTTAGATGGCGGCGTGATCGCTTCCATCATGGAACATCTGCGGGCGGCGCATAACGAAGGCGTAGACCTGGCTGCCTCTGAATCGTCGCGCGCCAAAGCGTCAAGCGACGTGGCGATAATCAAAGCCGCGATCTCCGAAATCGAGGAACAACAATCGCAGGCCGAGATTCTAAAAGTTTTGGTTAACCGCGCTGCTGCCTTTGCGCCGCGCGTGGCATTCTTTGTTATCAAAGGCGATCAATGCATAGGCTGGCGAGCGCGTGGCCTGCAGGGAACAGTCGGCGATCAGGCAGTGCAGCAGATCAAATGCGCGTTGGCCGCCGACACGGCAGTAGGCGGCGCGGCGCGTTCGCGGGAAACCTGGAGCGGCGGACCTGGTTCGCACAGCGAGGATCATTTGATTCTCAATCGTCTTGGCGAAGAACCGCCCGCGCGCGTCGTGGCGGTGCCGATGGTCGTTAGCAAACGCAGCGTAGCGGTTTTATATGCTGACTCGGGCGATCTGGATTCCGAATCGATCAACCTGGAAGCTATAGAAACGCTGGTCCGTGTTGCCGGAATGGCGGTTGAACTTTTGGTGGCACGCTCAGGAGTAACGACGCAATCGGCACAACCGGCACCCGCTGAAGAACGGGCAGTGCCTGAAGCCCACGGTTATGCGCCAACAGTCGAGTATGACGAGATAACGCCAGTTGTAGAAGAGAGCGCACCTGCGTTTGTCGAACCTGCACCAGTCGCCGTTGAACCGGAACCAGTCGCTGCTGAACCCGAGCCGGCGCCGCCAGCTCAAGCCGAATCAACAGCTTCGCAACCGCCGCTTACCGATCCCTTTGCACAAACTGCCGCGCCTATCGTTGCCGAAAGCGCTGCCCCAGCAGAAGCCCCACGCCGTCGCTACGGAGCGGACGTCGAGTTGCCGATTGAAGTTTCCAACGACGAAGAGCGGCGCTTTCACACAGATGCTCGTCGCTTCGCGCGACTGCTGGTTTCGGAAATCAAACTCTATAAAGAGAGCCAGGTGAACGAGGGTCGCTCGCGCCACGATCTATATGACCGGTTGCGTGACGATATTGAGCGCTCGCGCGAAATGTACGAAAAGCGTGTGAAGCCCGAAGTTGCTCAGCGTTATGACTATTTTCACCACGAGTTGGTGAACACCCTCGCGGAAGGCGATGCCGCCAAACTTGGCAGCTCGTATCCGGGAGCAACGGTTCCAGCATAGGTGTCAGGTGGCGGGTGTCGGTTTGAGTTTAGGTTTCGAGGTCAGTGGCGAGTCTAGGATTCAGATTCTGAACCTGACACCTGTTACCCGACACCCGACACCTACCTTCTGGGGGCCTTGTGTTTTCGAAGTTAAGCAAACATCGGTTCCTTCTCATCATCGTTGGCCTTGCCATAGTTATCGGCGGCTCGCTGCCGTCATTCATGACGGCCAGTTGCCTAACCCGCCTGCAAACACCGGCTGAAACAAAAGCTCTCGAAAGCCTGCGCACCATGACGCGTGGCGGCGTCCTGCCATCGGAAGACGTGGTGGCGCGAATCGAATCCCAGTTTCCGCGGAGCAAAGCTGCGGCGCTCACTCGTCTCGTGCGCGCGCGCATCAGGATTGGCAACAAGGATTTTGCCGGCGCTGCCGAGTTACTTAACACCAGCATCGTTCGTGATTACAGCTCGCTCGGCGACTATGCACTCTTTATGCGCGCTGATGCGCTCGAGCAGGCAGATAACAAAGCCGCGGCGCGCGCAGGCTATGAACAACTGCTGCGCGACTATCCAGCTTCGCTTCGCTCGCGCGATGCTGCGTTGCGTGCTGCTGGAATTGCCTCGCAATCAGGCAATGGCGCTGCCGTTCCGGCATTACTAAAAGATCTGGTTGCAAAGAACGACGCCGCGGCACTGCTGTTGACAGCAAAAACACGCGCGCAGGCTGGTGATAACGTTCAAGCGCTTGCGGCTTACCGGCGCATTTATTTTTTTGCACCGGCCGCGAGCGAAAGCTCCGAAGCTGCTGCCGCCATTCCGCAATACTCTTCATCGCTTTCAGCAGCCACCCAGGAGGAAGCAATCACGCATGCCGACAAGCTTTACGCAGCGAAGCGATTTTCGGATGCCGCACAAGCCTATGCTGACGCATTCGCAAGGTTTCCCGGCACCACGAATGCACAGGCTCAGCTGCGTCGCGGCATCGCTGCTGCGAGTGCCAAGCGGACCGCGGAAGCAATCAGCGCTTTGAACAGTGTGCCGACTTCCGCGGGTGAGACGCGCGCGGAAGCGCTTTGCAATTTGGCCCAAACTTATGCGCGCGCGCGCCAGTGGGACCAGGCCCGCGCTACCGTCAAGGAACTGCAGCGAAATTTTCCCAGCAGCCCGTTCAGCCCGCGAGCGCTGGTCAGCGTCGGCCAGATTGCCGAAGACGCTAAGAACGACATGGATGCGACTTATTTTCTGCGTACAGCGGTGAATTCTTATCAGGGATCGGGTGATGTCGCTCAGGCGCAGTTCAATCTCGCCTGGATGGCCCATGACGCGAAAAACTTTTCCGAGTCGTCCAAACTCTTAACTGAACACCTCGCGTATTACGCCGACAAGAACACTGACAACCGCGGCCGCGCCGGCTATTGGGCGGCGCGCGATTCCGAACGCGCGGGCAAGCTGGCCGAGGCGCGCGCACTTTACCAGGCGATGCAGGGCCGCTATGACGCCAACTGGTATGGCTATCTCGCGAAGCAGCGTCTGGACGCAATGCTTCGGAGCGGCGTCGCAACAGTGCCGGTGAAAACTTTTTCTGCTGACTCGGTGGTGGCCCGCGCGATTGCGAACTTGCAAACGGTCACGGTCGCGGAAGAACCCGCGGGCGCAAACCAAGATAAGACGATCACGAAAGCGAGCGAGCTGACCAACACCGGGCTCGATGACTGGGCGCTCGAGGAATTAGCCGAAATTTCAGAACCAATGCCCAACAGTCCGAAGGTAAATCTCGCAATCGCGCAGATCTATCGATCGCAGGAAGACAACGTGCGGGCCCTGAATGTACTGAAGAAAAGTTTTCCGGACTACTCGCAAATGAAACCGGAGGAGATGACGCGTGAACAGTGGGACGTCTTCTATCCGCTGGCTTATTGGGACATCATTGTGCAGGAGTCCCGCGCGCGAAATCTTGATCCGTTTCAAGTAGCCGGCCTGATTCGCCAGGAAACTGTTTTCAATCCGCGCGCGCGCTCATCAGCAAGGGCCTACGGACTGATGCAGGTCCTGATACCAACCGCGGTTGTGACGGCGAAAAAGTATGGCGTCAACCGCGCCATCACCGAGGAAGCGCTTTACGAGCCGCGTCTAAATATCCAACTTGGCACCGCTTACCTGAGAGATCAAATCGATAAGTTTGGGCGTATCGAGTATGTGGCCGCCGCCTACAACGCCGGGCCAATCCGTGTGGTGCAATGGAAGGCTTCGTTGCCCGCCGACATCGATGAATGGGACGAGGCTGTACCTTTCAAGGAGACGCGCGGTTATGTCCAGGGTGTAGTGCGAAATCGTTTGCAGTACGAGCGGCTGTATGACGCTAATGGAAAGTTTCGTCCGGAAGTAGGGAAGCGGGCAGTCACAGAAAGGCCGAGCACGGTGCCTGCCCAACCTGAAGACTCAACTATCCACCGGCACGTTACGGGTAACGAGAGCGAGGAATGAGATCGAGTATGGGTCGTATTGAAAGTGGGTGTAAAGGCGCGGTTTGTGCCCGCCCGCTTTGTTATGTCCTCGCAGCGCTATTATTCGCCGTACTGCCCAGCTCTCTTTTTGCAGCGCCTGCGCAGAAGCGCGCATCTCCGAGACGCGTCGCGACCCTCTCGTCGGTTTCTATTCTCACCATTAATACAGAACCCAACGCGATCGTCTGGCTTGACGAGATTCGTCGCGGACAAACCGACGCGTCCGGCAAACTTGAGATCAATAAAGTTTCCGCCGGCGCGCACGTGTTGCGCGTAAGAGCGATGGGTTTCAAGGAAAGCACCACATCACTGCTCGCCGGCAAACGAAGTGTTTCGCTGAAGTTACTGCCAACCAGCGATCAAGCTGAGTTACTTTTCCAACAAGCAGAAGCGGCGCGCGAGCAGGCCAAAGATGAAGAGTCGCGCCGCAAGGCTGAAGATCTTTATCGCGAAGCGCTAAAGATTCGAACTGCGTTTCCAGCCGCGCATTTGGGACTCGCGCGCGTTCTGCTCGATCTGAATGAGTATCAAAAAGCGTTGAGCGAAATCGACGCGGCGCGGCGCGGACGGCCGGTTTACCCGGAAGCTTCAGCAGTAGAAGGGCGCATAAATCGCGAAGCTGCCTTTAACGAAGAGGCTATCAACTCATTTCGCCGCTCGATCAGGGAAGCGAAAGGTTTTCAGCCCGAGGCCCATGTTGGCTTGGCGAAGGTGTTTGAGGACAAGGGGCAATATACGGAAGCGATTGCCGAATATCGCAAGGCAATCGATCAGCTTTCCGACTCAGAGCCGGTGATCTATCAACTGCTGGGTGCTGCATACGAGAAGCAGCAGAAATACAAGGACGCAGTGGCTGCTTATGAAAAGTATTTGCAGTTAGCGCCAAACGGCAGCCTGGCACCCGCCATTCGTTCCATCATCGATCAACTCCGGCGCGATGCCGCAGGCCAGGAAATCGTCCCGTAACAACCTTTGAATAAGCGGTCATCACCTTGGAGTGCGGCGACCTGGCGCCGCTTTGGCCTGCGGCGATTGACGCCGCATAGCTTGAAAAGATTCAACTACATCGGTCGCGAACCGGCCAAAGCGCTGCCAGGCCAGCGCACCCCAAGGAGTTGACGCCTCCACTTGACCAGAGCTTTCTAAAGTTGCCGGACAGTTTCAGGGCTGCATTAGTGGATCTTTGGCGCTGGCCGGTTGTGTAGAGTTGACGCGAATTAACGGCGAAGTCGAGTCCATGTAAAGATGCCTGCCGGCCTGATCGCCTGAGCGCACCGGGTCGGCGTTGAGACGATAGGAATTTGCGCTGGTGTCCATCGATAAAACGTAATCCTTTATCTGCGGTGTGGTGGAATTGAAACGCTCATCGAGATAACCGCCTTCGCAAAGTTGTTGAAAAGTTCCATAGGCGCCGCCATTGCTGACAGCGTAAGTCTGTTGTGCAGTGGAAATCGTCTTTAGCGCTGCGATGGCCGAGGTCTCATCCGCGCGCGCCACGCTTTGCTGCAAACCAGTCGTGTAGGTCTGACATGAAAGCATTAAGGCAAACACAACTAAGAGGCAGACAATACTCAAACGTCGAATCATGCTTTGCTCCTTCTAGCCAATCTCCCGGTAACGAAAGCAGGCCGGATTGTGATCGTTGACCATTCCCACCGCCTGCATGAACGCATAGCAGATAGTTGAACCCACAAACTTGAAACCGCGCCGGGAAAGGTCTTTGCTCATCGCATCGGACTCAGGCGAAGTCGCAACTATTGCCTGGCCGCGTTTTCTTTTCTTTGACTTGCCGTCGACAAATTGCCAGATGTGAGTGTCGAAGCTGCCAAATTCCTTTTGCACCTCGAGAAAGATGCGGGCGTTTTGGATCGCAGCGGCAATCTTCAAACGATTGCGGATAATGCCGGCGTTTCCGAGCAGTGCGGCAACTTTTGCTTGGTTATATTTCGCAATCTTCCCAGCATCGAAACGATCGAAAGCGGCGCGATAGTTATCGCGCTTGCGCAAAATTATTTCCCAGCTCAGCCCCGCTTGTGCGCCTTCAAGAATAAGAAACTCAAAGAGCGTGCGGTCATTGTGAACAGGGACGCCCCACTCTTTGTCATGATAAGAAATCATGAGATCGGTTTTGGCCCAGTCACACCGCTTCGTCATGTGGACCATATTAACAGGAAGTGGTGATGTGAGGAGAGTTTTAGCAGGGCAAAAGAAAGGAAGACTTACCATTTCTCATTTGACATCTATCATTTGTTATTCGCTGAT
>DASQPM010000221.1:0-2266 GCA_035643935.1 Pyrinomonadaceae bacterium
ACTAGACCGGAACGCTGCCGACAGTTAATCGATCAAAAAGATGACGCTAAGTTGACGACATTTTCTCGCCAGACCTAATTAGGACGAAGCATGACTTTGACGGCTGCAAGTCCGGTAAATATTGGTTCATCTCGTTTCGTAAGATCAGGTAAGACGCGTTCGAACGGACTTAAAATTCGTTCCTCGCAAGAGGGTGCGGGTTCGACTCCCGCCCCCGGCACCAATTGATTCAATAACTTACATCCACTCATAGGTTGAATCTGGAAATTCGCAACGGAGTTAACTCCGTGGCGAAGCTGATTTCGATTGAATTTGCTGGGGATATCGTTGACTCGTAGTCGGTGGTAACCCCTCATCAGACATACGACCTAAGAAGTCCAGCCCCTGACAATGCCCGTGAGGAGTTGCGTTCTTATATATTCTTGGCGCACTCAGTTTTCCATGTGGTTCTAAGAGGATATTTCAGATCAACTGAGTTTCCGACTCGCCGAAGGAGGAGCGGCAGACACTTCACTTTTGAAAATGCGGAACAGGTAATAGTAAGAAGGAAAGAGCACGAGCACCCCCACAGCAAGCGCGATGATCAGCAACCGCAATGTGTCGTGCGACGCGGCAACGGAGTAGATAGTGATGTCCGGTTCGACAAGATACGGGAATTGCGCAAACGCCCAGCCAAGGAGAATCAGAGTTACCTGTGCTGCCGCACAGAGGCGTGCCACTCTGTATTTTCTGATCCACAAAGTATAGAACGCGCCCACGGCGACTACTGCGGTGCCGAGGTGCAACGCTAACGCCCACCAGCTTCGGCTGATACCAGCGCGCACGGTCGGTGCGCCCGTTCCGGCTAATAGAAAAACGATTAATGCCAATATGCCGACTGCGAAGCCTGCGATCAACGCTCGCATTCGAAAATCTTCCTGCAGTTCTGGCTGAGACGCTTCTACAGTCAAATAAACCGCCGCGAGAAATGCGAACAACGAGAGCGCGAAAAAGCCCACGGCAAAAGGAAACGGCGCCAGCCACGACTTGAGAAAGCCTGATACCACTACACCATTTTCAACCCGGATAGTTCCCGATGCGATAGCGGCGAGCACGATGCCCAACAGCACCGGCGTGATGATGCTGGCTATCGAGAAGAGCAGGCTCCAACGACGCTGCACGTCATCGCGCTGCGCATCATGAGCGCGAAACGTAAACGTTGTGCCCCGCAGGACGATTCCGATCAGCAACAGCGTGAGTGGAATATGGAGTGCAGTTGAAATAGCAGCAAACGCAGATGGGAAGGCTGTGAAGAGAACCACAATCACAAGGATCAGCCAAACGTGATTCGCTTCCCAGACTGGGCCAATCGCTTGTGCAATGAGCGCCCGCTGTGCCGGCGCGCGCTTGCCAAAAGCAAACAGATCCCAAACTCCGCCACCGTAATCTGCGCCGCCCAGCAACGCATAGAGGATCAGGGCAGAGATCATTACACCCGCTATAATCGTTTCAAGCGGCAAGCCTCACCTCCTGTCCGTCTGATCCAAAAGCTTGCGGGCTCGCTGCAACCTGTCTCAGTAGCAACCAAACTGTAATGGCGGCCAGAAAAATATAGAGCAACGTGAAGGTAATGAAAGGCACAACCAGTCCTGGTACGGGCGTGACCGCTTCAGCCGTCCTCATTACGCCATAAATAATCCAAGGTTGACGGCCGACTTCGGTGACGACCCAGCCGGTCTCGATTGCGATGAAGCCCAGCGGCGCGGCTAAGATGAGCGCACGCAGAAACCATCTTGATTCGAGCCATGCCTTCGTTCTCTTGCGACGGGCTTGCCAGCATCGCCACGCCGCCCAAACTGCGATTCCCATCATCGCCAATCCGCACGCCACCATGATTTGAAACGAGACGTGCACAATTGCAACTGGCGGACGCTCTGTTGCGGGAAAGTCGTTCAAGCCTTTAACGGTCGCATGTGGATCGTTATATGCCAGTATGCTCAACCCGTACGGAATCTGAATCGCGTACCGAGTTACACCTGCACCTTCATCTGGAATGCCGCCGATGCGGAGCGGCGCGCCCTTCTCGGTCGCAAATTGTCCCTCGAGCGCTGCGAGCTTCACCGGGAGATTCTTCGCCACCATCTTAGCGAGCAGATCCCCACTCAATGGCTGAAGAATCGCCGCGACTCCGCCAACCGTGAGAGCGATTGTCAACGCGGCTTTGTGAAATCGATTGTTTGCATCGCGCCGAAGCATGAACGCATGAATACCGGCGACGACAAAACCG
>DASQPM010000222.1:0-2705 GCA_035643935.1 Pyrinomonadaceae bacterium
TCGCGGCAAATAAGACCGCAGCAATTAACTACATCCTGGTGCCGCCGCAAAATTCGCCCGCTACTCTGGACCCTCGCCTGGTAGGTGTGAACAGCGAATTATCTACAGTGCCAGTCTCGGCGTCTCGGGGCACGACGCTGAAGGTTTATTTAAGTGGCGCTGCGGTGGACCAGGTGCCAGGAACGGGATTATTGATAACTTCTCCCTATCTCACCGTGGATCCGGCCAGCCTCAGGTCGCATCAATTTGGCAGCACGACTCCGGTGATTAGTTTTGACGTGACTATCGCGCTGGACGCGCCGCCGGGCGACTACAGCATACGATTGCAATCAAACTCCGGCGAGATCTCTTACCTCGTCGGCGCATTAGTTATTGAACCAAGATAATAAGCGTACGCCTGCCAAGAGCTCTTTCCTTCACGAATCGGTTGGCTTGAGAATTCTTCATTTACATTCCTGAATGTCGTATGCGCAACTTTTAGTTTGCGTAAACTCCACTGAAAACTATTCAAGTGCTAATCTCTTGGCATGAAGCGCAAGCTGCTTGACTATCTGATCTGTCCATCGTGTGGCGCGCAATTGGAATTGACTGAAGTGACGGTCACTGAAGGTCAGGAGATCATTCAGGGACGGCTGGCGTGCATTGCCTGCAAATCGGCTTTTCCAATTGCGCGCGGCGTGCCGCGCTTTGTCAGTAGTGAACGATTGGATGCAGACAAAGCAGCGACTGCCGAAAGCTTTGGCTGGCAATGGCAACACTTCACGCACACCGACGAGCTCTATGCAGATCAGTTCCTCGGCTGGATCGCGCCGGTGGGGCCAGAGTTTTTTCAGAACAAAATCGTCCTCGAAGGTGGATGCGGCAAGGGCAGGCATACAGAACTTGCAGCGCGCTGGGGCGCCCGCGAAGTGGTGGGCGTCGACCTCAGCGCCGCGGTCGAAACTGCGTTCGCCGCTACGCGCAATCTTGAGAATGCTCACATCATTCAAGCCGACCTTTACCATCTGCCGCTGGCGCGTGCATTTGATTACGCGTTTTCGGTAGGCGTGCTACACCACCTGCCAGATCCGCGCGGCGGCTTTCGCTCGGTCGCCTCGCGGGTAAAGCCGGGCGGTCATATTTCAGCGTGGGTTTATGGCGCAGAAAACAATCGCTGGATCACGCGTTACGTCAATCCGCTGCGCAAAGTAACTTCGCGCATCGATCAGCGAGCGTTGTTACAGTTTTCAAAGTTACCTACTGCCTTGATGTATCTGGGGACGAAGCTCGTCTATGGACCACTGAATCGTTCTGGCGCCGGTCGAAAGGTTGCCGGCAATCTTTTTTATAACGACTATCTAAACGCTATCTCAAGATTTGGCTGGCGCGAACAGCACACAATCGTTTTCGATCACCTTGTGGCGCCCACATCTCATTACATTCGCCGCGAAGACTTTGAGGAATGGTGGCGCGACATCAACGCTAGAGAAGTTGCGATCAGTTGGCATAACAAGAACAGTTGGCGCGGCTTTGGTCGTATTTGAAGACTGGTCTTTGGCCTTCGGCCTTCGGTCTTTGATCTTAGGTTTCGGATATTCAAAGACCAGAGTCCTAAGAGCGAAGCCGATTCTGTACTATTCACCACTCACCATTTACTATTCACCCCCAATGATCTCTGCGCAAACAGCACGACGAGCAATTTGGAAACCGCTTTGGCAGCTTCCGGGACGGTTCGAACTAATCATGTCGCTGGCGCGCCGCGACCTGGTGGCCCGTTACAAAGGCTCTGCGCTCGGGATGTTGTGGGCCATCCTGACTCCGGTCGTGATGATCGCGATCTTTACGTTCATCTTTGCGGGAATTTTTGGGGCAAGGTTTGGCGCGCGCGGTTCGTCGTGGGACTATGCGCTCTATCTTTTTTGCGCCCTGTTGCCATGGACCATGTTTCAGGAAACGGTTCAGCGCGCCTCTACCACCATCGTTGAGCATGCAAACCTGGTGAAGCGTGTCGTCTTTCCCCTGGAAACGTTACCGGTCGCGCAGGCGCTGTCTTCGCTGGGAAATCAACTATTCGGGACGGCGGCGTTGTTGCTGGCAACCGCGCTCATTCATCGCCAGCTACCTGCCAGTATTCTTTGGCTGCCGGTTTTGCTGGTGCCGCAACTGATTGCCACGTTCGGCGCAGCGTGGCTGGTGGCATCGCTCGGAGTCTTCTTTCGAGACATCGCACAGGGCATTACTTTAATCCTGATGGCCTGGATGTATTTGACGCCTATTATTTATCCGGAATCGATCGTGCCTGAGCGTTACCGGCCGTTCATCAACGCGAATCCCTTTACCGCCCTGGTCCGCAGTTATCGGCGAATATTTCTTGAAGGCGCGCCGCCCGACTGGTCCAGCCTCGCTTATTTCACCGCCGTCGCCTTAGTTCTATTTGTTTTTGGTTATTGGTGGTTTGCGAAGACCCGCCGAAATTTTGCCGATGTGATCTAAGGGCGGAGCACAAACTGAACTAAAAACAATAAAGACATTGACTGGGGTGTTAAGTCGAGGTACTATATCGCCTATCGATATAACGAAAGCGGATAGACTGGGTGGTGGGAAGTCGATGGGGAAAAGAACAACGAGGCCCAAAGCACAGGTGGAAGAGTTTTTGCCGTTGACGCCGGCGATGTTTCATATCCTGTTAGCGCTTGCGGATCGCGAGCGGCATGGATATCACATCA
>DASQPM010000223.1:0-3115 GCA_035643935.1 Pyrinomonadaceae bacterium
GTCTGTGCTTCAATGCTTTTGCGAAGATCGCCTTGGTCGAAACCGGCTGCGCGCACTCCCTCCGTTTCTACCATGCCCGGATTGATGGCGTTGACGCGGATTTTGCGCGGACCGAGTTCCTTGGCCAGCGTTCTGGTTATGGCGTCGACCGCGCCCTTGCTGCCGGTGTAAACTGACAAACCCGGCGGCGTCAGTGACGTGACAGTCGAACTAACATTAATAATGTTGCCACCAGTAGAATCGAACTGCTTGACCGCTTCCTGCGTGGCGAGGAGCAGACCGAGAACATTCACATCAAAGTGTTTGTGGAATTGCTCCTCGGTCATCTCTTCAATTGGCGACCAGTCGTAAACTCCCGCGTTGTTGACCAGGATGTCGATCTTCCCGAACGCTCGCTTTGCCGCTGAGAAGAGCCGTTCAACGTCCGCCTTTTTGGCGACATTGGCCTGCACCGCGACGGCCTGGCCACCGCGCTTGGTGATTTCATCCACGATGCGATCAGCATCTTCCTTTGCCGAAGCATAATTGATGACCACGCGGGCGCCTTCATCGGCGAATTCTTTCGCGATAGCGGCCCCAATTCCCTTGGAGGCCCCGGTTACTACCGCGACTTTTCCATTTAGTTTTCCGTTTTTCATTTGTGTTCCTTTCGTTTGTTTTAGTGTCAGCTTTTCCAGATACCTTATTCCGCTAGCTTGCCGTCTGTCGTAATCCGAGCGATTGCAGCGTAGCGGCGGTGAGTGTCCCAGTTACGCTCAGGTCGTGCTTCTCTTGATAGCGCGCGAGAGCGGCCTGGGTTTCGTCTCCAACAACTCCGTCGATCGCGCCGCGATAGTAACCAAGCTTCGCGAGCTTTGATTGAACTGCGCTTACGGTCGCATTATTCGCGTCCTGATCCGAAGGAGCGTAGCCCTGCTCGTCATCATAGTTGTACGGAGAATACTCGTAGTAATCATACGAATAACCGTTGTTGGCGTAACCGTAGTCATCGTACGGATAGTTGCCGTAAGCGTAGTACGGATAGAATCCGGGATCTAATCCCCACCAGAAGCCATCGATAAAAACAAAGACGTGACCGTGGTCGAAGTGTCCATGCCGTCGATCCCAGTCGCGATGCCAATCGGCTGAATGCCGCGCGACGACGTGATTTCGCCAGTTGGAAGGCAGATTGTTCCCGCTCCTGCTTAGGCCTGACCCATTTCCCTGGCGTTGCACATTTGTTATCGCGCGATTTCCTCCGTTCGAGAGTCGAGCGGAGCGATCGGCGCGATCGATATTTGTGCGTGCAAACTGACGCGTTCCGGCATTCGCATTGATGTAATATTGCCGAACCGCCGGTGACGACGGCGAACGCAGAGTGGTCGGCGAGAAGCGTTGGCTTGAATAAACCATCCTGCCACTGCCGAAACTTCCACTCGCCGCAGAGTTGAATGATGGCACAGCTGCGCGCGCAGGAGCAACCCGCGCGACGAACCCTCCTCCACCGCCCCCATAACGGCCGCCTGCGTTTGCTTGAGCAATCATAGCCGCGCTCGCAAGGAGTGCGACCCAATAGGATTTAGTTTTCATGATTTTGAGTTCCTTTTGGTTTGATTTGTTTGTTGGTTGACTATCCACATAGTGCGAAAGCCGATTGGCGAGTTTCGATTCCATTGAAGCCATGCGGCGCAAAGACGTCGTCATGCTTCGTTTCGACCGGGTGCAGATTCAGGTTGTTCAGGCGCGCCTCGACCAGATCGGGAAGAAGCAAATGTGGGAACAACGAAAGCTTCCAGGCATTCGCTTCTTCGTCGTCGAGCACGAGGTGAATGATTTCTCGCAGGTCCGGGTAAGCCTGTTCATAATCCTGCTGCAGTCGTTGTTTCAGCTGCGTGAGGGCAACTGAGACTATCTGGAGGAAAACTGGTTCTGGCTGTGTGTCAGTTTTCATAGGGTCGGGTTCTTTCGGTTTCGGTTTATTTATATTTGACCGGTCGTCTATAAAATTGGCAAAAAAAGAGTCATGAAGAGACAGCATGGGCATCTTTCACCCCCAAAACATCCCTGGCCACCAGCTTGAAATCGCGGATCAACTCGACGTCATTTTGAATTCGCGCTTGAGCGAGTGTCCCGTGGTAGCAGGCAAAGAGCGCCCTCGCCTTCGCTTCGGGATCCGGCGCCGCAATCAATCCTTGCGCATGCGCGTCCCGAATAGCGGACTCGAAATACTTTATCTTCCGATCCCAGATGCGCTCAACGGTAGCTCGCACGCCCTGGTCCTGTGTGCTCACTTCACTGCCGATGCTCAGGAGAGGGCAACCTAGGATGGAGCCGCACGCTTTTTGGAGTTCGGCCAGACGGTCGTGCACATAATCAAAGTAGTGATCGAACCGCTCAAGAGGTGGAACTGTTGGAGAAAAAAGAGCATCCATGTTCGCCTTGTTCTTGTTCCATTCCGCTTCCAGTGCGGCGGCGGTGAGCTCGGACTTCGACTTGAAGAAATAATAAAAGCTTCCCTTTTTTGCGCCGGCGCGCTCGCAGATTGCGTCCACCGAAGTCGTGCCGTAGCTATTTTCCCACATCAAATCCAACGCCGCATCGGTCAGGCGTTCCTTCATATCACTTACTCTTGGCATGCGGCCACTTTTACTCTTATTGACTAATCAGTCAACTATTATTTAAATCTTTTTTTAACGGCACGCCAAGCCAGGCGGCGAGAACTCGCACACGCGCGGGGCAGCACAAAAAACGGTCGTCGCCTTGTCCCTCAATCGGGAGTCGATCCTGAGTACTTCAGGGCGGTGATTAGATTCGCGTTCATTTGAGTTGACCGTGAACCGCGGCTTCGACCGTAGAAGTCGCCGCAGTTGAAGCATGTTGCGTCGCGCGTGCGCGAATGCGTCCCGCCAACTCGCCTAGCGCTTCAACATCGCGCAAAGTGATCATTTGCTCGATGTCTCTGGCGAACAAAAGATCGAGCGTCCAGCCCATCATCACCCGCAACTTCTTCGCCAGACGCGGCAGTTTCATCAGATAGGCCGTTCGCCAAAATACCCAGGCGTCGAATCCGGAAAATTTGATTCCGAACACCATGGCTACGCCTTTGCGGCGCCCGATGGTCGCAAGTTGTCCCAGT
>DASQPM010000224.1:0-3292 GCA_035643935.1 Pyrinomonadaceae bacterium
GTAGCGACCGGATGTTAGCACTCAACCGCTATTGAGCGATTCAGTGTCGACTTTAGAAAAGCCCCAACTTGAATGTAGCAATCCGGTCGCTAATGCTCCCGGTTCCCCAATTAGCTGCGGAAGATTTTCAAGGGATTACTCAAGCTAATAATCTCATGGTCGGGAAGGGTGGCTTGCCCCCGCGTTCTGACTAAACATAAGAGCGGGGGTAAACCACCCTTCCCAACCATGAGGGATCGCTGCTCGAATGTTTTCTGCAAAATATTGCAAATCACCAAATGAGCGGTCAACTAGAGTCTTAATACTCTAATCATTCGATTCCTTCACATACTCTGTCAGGCGAGTTCTTAACGCTTGCGGAATCGGCACAGTTTCAAACGTATCGCGGCGAACGGCGGCGAGCACAAAATAAGCGGTCGCAATTAACTGAGACTCTCCTTTGCGTCTTACTTCAAAGTCCAGCCTCATCGACTTGTTACCAAAGCGGCCCACGTAAACTGAAACCTCCAACAGATCGTCCAACTGGGCCGCGTGATGAAAGTCGCATTCGATGTGCACGCGCGGCAGCCAAACGTCCAGCTCGTCAAACATGACGCTGTAGGGCAAGTTCACGGCACGAAAGAGTTCCGTCTCGGCGAATTCAAAGAAGCGAATGTAGGCGCCGTAAAAAATAATGCGCGCCGCGTCAACGTCCCCCCAACGCACGCGCTCCTCAATCGTATATTTCTTGTGGTCGGTCAAATTGAGAACATTCTGAAGCAGTTCAGAGTACAACCTTCAGGTTGCAGTGTCGAAACGAAGAGCAAGCTGAAGCTGGTACTCTGAACTACTTTTAAGTTTGTCAAACTCGATGATTCGTTTGCGCAGCTTCGGCCACCGCTAAAATGAATTCTCCCAGTTCCACCGGCTTCGAGAGATAGCGCTGATAGCCTGCCAAGAGCGCACGTTCGCGATCTTCTTCTTTGGCATAAGCCGTGATTGCGATGGCGGATATTTTTGGCGCCAGCTCGAGCGCGATGACTTTTTTAATCAGGTCATAGCCATCTTCGCCGGGCATCGCGATGTCGGAAATCAGCACATGCGGCTTTGAAGCTCTTATGGAATCCATAGCCGCAGCAGCGGAAGAGACGGCTGTGACGCTGGCGCTGCGTTGCTTGAGCGCAGCCGTCAACAATTCCAGTGTGTCTTTGTCGTCATCAACGACCAACACCTGTATCCCGGCCAAAACGTCCTGCACTTGCGGCGGCTGAGCATTCTGCTCCTCGCCATTCGGTTGCGTATTCAACTTGGCAAGTGACCCGATCAGCGGCAAACGCAAGCGGAAAATCGCTCCCTTGCCGTCACCGTCGCTAGCCGCGCTGATATGTCCGCCGTGAATTTCTACCAGGTGGCGCGCGATTGCCAGTCCCAAACCCAAACCGCCGTGTTGACGTGTCGAGGTGCTGTCGGCCTGGCGAAATCGATCGAAGACGAAAGGCAAAAACTCCGGATCAATGCCCTTGCCGGTATCCGCTATTTCAATCTCCACTTCAGAATCGAGTTGACGCAGCGAGAGCCGCACCTTGCCGCCGGGCGCAGTGAACTTCACTGCGTTTGATAACAGATTCCAGAAGACTTGTTGCAGACGATTTGTATCCCCGGAAACGACGGTTGGCTCACGCTCGAAATCAATCTCGATCCGAATGCCTTTCGCTTCCGCTGTCGGACGCACCACATTCACCGCTGCGTCCAAAACTGACGCGAGCTCAATGGGATGAAGTTCAAGGTAAAGGTTCCCCGTGATGATGCGCGAGACGTCGAGAATGTCATCGATGATCTGCGCCTGAGCTTTTGCGTTGCGCTTGATCGTCACAATAGCCCGCTCGGCCATCTCAGTTTCCAGGCCGCCTTCAAGCATTCGCGACCAGCCGAGTATCGCCGTCAGCGGCGTGCGCAGTTCGTGTGAAACCGTCGCCAGGAATTCATCTTTCAGGCGATTGGATTCTTCGGCAGCGGTACGCGCTGTGCTTTCGCGTTCCAGCAGACGCACGTTTTCGATCGCGACCGCCGCCAGGTTTGCCGCCATGCGCATTGCGGTCGCATGTTCTTCTCCGTAGGCAGCACGGTCATACGTTTGCACTTCGATGGTTCCGATGACGCGACCCATCACAGACATCGGTGCGGAGAGCGAAGACTGTGGCCGCAAGCCATTGTCTGGTCCCACCAACACCGCCGGGTGCCCGCGAGTCTCATTCATGTAGTCACTGGTTATCACAACCTGGTTCGTTCTCACCGCGCGGCTGTTGGGCCCGCTTGACGTAACCGGCATCGGCGGCAGTTGCGAGGTATCGAGTTCAACTCCGTCCGCCCAGCCATAACAAGCTGTGCGTACGTCGCGAATCGGATCGTACAAAGAGACAAACAGCCCCTGACAGGGAACGGAAACGAGCGTGAACTCTCTTAACGCGCCGAAGATTGCCGCCAGGTCGCGCGCCGTGCCAAACGTTTGTGCCAGGTCGGAAACTCGTTCGAGTAGACCTTCATAAGTTGAGAGTGCGCGCTGGTCTGCTTGCCGCAGTGTCTCTTCGGCGCGGCGCCTCGTACTTATGTCGCGCGCGATGCCTTGAACACCGGCGGGCTTGCCATCTTTCAGCATTAGCTTGCTGCTTATTTCAAGCGTCAGCGTACGTCCATCGAGGGACCGAATATCCATCTCATAGTTTGTGCGCTCCTCACCGAGCAGCTTGCGCTCCAGCATTTTGCGCGTAGTTTCCATCGATTCCGGGGTAATGAACTCGGCCAGGTTCTTTGCCAGCAAATCCGTCCGCTCGTAACCAAAGATAAGTTCCGCGGCTTTGTTAATCGAAGTGAGATTGCCATTTAGATCCATGGTGTAGACGATGTCGTTCGCGTTTTCCACCAGGTCGCGATAGCGCTCTTCACTCTCTTTCAGCGCTTTTTCCGCGCGCTCGCGCTCGGTGAGCATGCTTCTGACGGTTGCTTCGGAAAGCTGAAGTTTGCCGGCGGATCTTTCAGCGGCGGCGCGCGCGCGCGTCTGCAAATGTGCCAGGCCGAATAGAAGTAAACTTATTACTAATCCGGCCGTGACCGTGTAGGGCAAAGCCCTTTCTTCTAAAAAGCTGCTGACAATGACCGTGCCGAATAGTCCGGCAATGAGGACGGTATAAGCAGTAAGGATGCGGCGCGGCAGACTAACTCTTGCTTTCGGGTTGTCAGGTTCCAATCCGCCTCCGCTTGTTGGGCAAGGATATTAGTTTTCGTTAGCCGGTAAGCTCGCGCATCCGGCCGTATC
>DASQPM010000225.1:0-4876 GCA_035643935.1 Pyrinomonadaceae bacterium
TTCAATCGCTTATTGCCCGAAACCCGCGACGCGTTTGTCTTGCGCGACAAATACGAGCGCGAGTTTGCTAACAATCCCAGTTACGTCGAGATGTACCGGCGCGGTAATGCGTACCACGGCGCGCATCCGTTTTTTATGTGGTACTGGGGCGAGAACGGGCGTCAGCATGTAGGCAAAGTAATTGCCGCCGGCGCGGAGAATGCGCATGTGCCGGCAATGTTGGGTTGGGAGCGGGCCGACAATTTGACCGAAGCTATCGCAATGGCCCGCAGCTACATGGGGAACTCAGCGGAGATTACTATGCTGCACCAACCGATCATTGGAATCGCGGATATGGAATGAAGAAGTAGCACAGACTTTAGTCTGTGCTCGTGGCACGGACTTTAGTCTGTGTCTTAGATATCGCTAACGAAACGGCACAGACTAAAGTCTATGCTACTCAAATGAACTTATCGCCAACTGAAATTTATAGAGATCGAAAGATCTTTTTGATCGGCAGCACCGGCTTTCTGGGGAAAGTCACGCTCAGCATGTTGTTGCATCGCTTTCCCAACGTGGGCCGCGTTTATGTGACAGTCCGGGCTCGCTCGCAGGAGGAATCCGAAACGCGCTTTTGGAACAACGTAATCACGGCGCCGCCTTTTGATCCTTTGCGCGAGCGTTACGGCAGCGCGCTTGATGGCTTTATTCGCGACAAGGTCGTAGTCGTGGGCGGCGACATCGGCGACACGAATCTCGGTTACAGCGAGGAGCAGGCCCAGCAAATTGCCGATGATATTGATGTTGTTCTCAACAGCGCCGGCAACGTCACTTTCAATCCAACGCTCGAGAGCGCGCTGCGCACCAACGTGGTGGGCACGCAGAATGTTATCGCCTTTGCCAAACGCATGAAGCGACCGGCGCTGATTCACGTGTCTACCTGCTTCGTCGCCGGCAATCGGATCGGGCCCGTGTGGGAAAACGATCCGGTGGTCGGTTACTTTCCCCGCAAGGACGAGCTGAAAGGTGTCGAGTTTTCAGTTGAAGAGGAGATCCGCGACTGCGCCAAACTCGCCGAACGGGTCCGTGAAGAAGCGCGCGACGCAATGATGATTGCGCGCTTTCGCGAACTCGCACGGAAACGGCTAAATGAGGAGAATCGGGATATTGACGATCCCGATGCGCTGGGACTGGCGGTGGCACGCGAACGCAAAGTGTGGACGCGCACGAGGCTCACCGAATTAGGCGTCGAGCGTTCGGCATTCTGGGGCTGGCCTAATATTTATACCTACACCAAAGCGCTCGGCGAACAACTGGTCGCTGCCGAGACTGGAATCGTTCGCAGCATTGTGCGGCCCAGCATTGTTGAATCCGCACTGGCTTATCCGTTTCCCGGCTGGAACGAAGGCTTTACCACCACAGCGCCGATTATTTTTCTTGTGCTCAAAGGCCAGGTAAAGATTCCGGCAAACGAGAAACTAATCCTCGACATTACGCCTGTCGATCAAGTGGCGTCCGTGATGTTGATGGTCACTGCTCAGGCTTGTATTGAGCAGCCGGCGCTCGTGCACCAGGCAGCCACCGGAGATTCGAATCCCAACAACATGGACCGCATTATTGGCCTGGTCGGTCTTTATAAGCGCAAACATTTTCAGGAAAAAGAATCGGGCTTCAAACTCGCCAATCAAATCGCGGCCCGCATGGAGCCACGTCCTGTTTCCACGTCGAGTTTTGAAAAGCTTTCCGTGCCGATGTTCAACTCCGCGGCGAAGAAAGCTTCGTCATTACTCGACCGGGCGCGGCCAAAGTGGGGCGGTGGGCGCGCCGTGGAAGTCATCGATCGCGTCAAGTCAAGTATCGATCGCATTGAAGAGATAACACATGAGACGACGGAAGCTTTTGATATGTTTCGCCCGTTTACGATCGAGAACGCATATATCTTTCGTTCCGATAACGTGCGCGCGTTGTTTGCGCGGATTCGCGAAGATGAACAAGGACTGTTGAGCTGGGATCCGGAAAAGTTTGACTGGTACGACTACTGGCTGAACATACATTTGCCCGGTCTGAAGAAGTGGGTCTTCCCGACGCTCGAAGAAGACATGCGCGCGCAACCCAAGCGCATTTACACCTATCGCGATCTGATCGAGCTCTTCGAAACCTCAACCAAGCGCCACGCGACGCGCGTGGCGATGCGCATCGAACGCGATGGGCGCAAAGAGCAATACACCTACGCTGACCTCGGCGAACTGGCAACGCGAGCGGCAGGCTTTCTGGCAAGCGAAGGCATCAAGCCCGGCGACCGCGTGATGCTTATCAGTCACAACGCGCCCGAATGGGGCATGAGCTACTTCGGAGTGTTGAAAACCGGCGCGAGCTGCATTCCGGTGGATGCGGAAAGCTCAATCGATGAGATCATAAATTTCGCGCGAGCCGGTGAGGCTGCGGGCATCATCATCAGCGAGAAGCTGTACCAGGACCACTTCGAACTGCGCGATCGGCTGCGCAACGAAGGGTTAACAGTTTCTATCTGGACTTTCGATCAAGTGTTCGCGCTGCCCGATGAAACAACGGAAGACGAACGCATTGCTCTGTTGCCGCAAAAGGTTACTGCACAAACAGTCGCTTCGCTGATCTTTACCTCAGGAACGACGGGCCGGCCCAAGGGCGTGATGCTGTCGCATCGCAACCTGACCAGCATGGTCTCGATGCTGTCGTCGGTGTTCGATATGAGCACCAAGGATGGTGTTCTTTCCGTCTTGCCGCTGCACCACACCTTCGAGTTCTCCACCGGATTTCTGACGCCGTTAAGTCGCGGCGCACAGATCACCTACTTGCCCGAACTCACGGGCGAAGCGCTGGCCCGCGCCATAAAGAACGGGCACGTAACCGGCATGGTCGGCGTGCCTGCTCTTTGGGAGCTGCTGCATCGCCGGATCAAGAACAGGCTCTACGAAAACAGCGACTGGATCGGAAAGACCGCCGAGACGATGATCAAGGCGAACGCGTGGCTTCGAGACAGGATGTCGGTCAATCTTGGCCCAATCCTCTTTTATCCAATTCACGAGGGGCTAGGCGGGCGCATTCGCTATTTCATCAGTGGCGGCTCGGCCCTCAGCGAAAAGCTGCAAAAGGATTTTCAGGGGCTGGGCTTCACAATTCTCGAGGGCTATGGCCTGACGGAAGCGTCGCCGGTGCTGACAGTGACGCGACCGGAAAATCGCATGTTGACCGGCAGCGTGGGCCGGCCGTTACCCGGCGTGGAAGTCAAGATCGCCGATCCCGACGCAAGCGGCGTTGGCGAAGTGATTGCGCGCGGTCCAAATGTCATGCTTGGCTACTACGCGGATGAAGACGCAACGCGCAGCACGCTTGTCGAGCGCTGGCTCTACACGGGAGACCTCGGTAGGCTCGACGACGATGGCAATCTTTTTCTGGTGGGGCGTTCAAAAGAAATTATCGTTGACACCAACGGCAAGAATGTTTACCCGGACGAGCTTGAAGAAGTCTACGATACATCTCCGTACATAAAAGAGTTGAGCATTGTGGGTTTGGCTGATGGCATTGGCGAGAAGGTCGCTTGTCTGGTGGTCGCCGATGACGAATATGACATCACACTTTCCCGCTTTGAGCTGCGCCGCAAAGTTGAAGAACACTTCCGCGAAGTTTCCGCTTCGCTTCCCTATTACAAGCGCGTGAAAGTCTTGCACTTCACCGATATTGAATTACCGCGAACGGCGACGCGCAAGGTGAAGCGCGCAGAAGTCGTGACTATTCTTCAGGCGCTCGAGGAAACAGAAAAGTCCGGCGTGTCTGAGGTCGCTGAGCGCGCCACGGATTCCGAAAGCAGGTGGCTGGTCGGCATTGTCGCCAGCGTCAGCAACCGTTCGCGTGATGAAATCTCGATGAATTCCCGGCTCGCCGATCTCGGCTTTGACAGTTTGATGTTTGTCGAACTCGCAGCGGCAGTCGAGAACGCAGGCGGTTCAATTACGGCGCCGGAACGGCTGAACGAAGTGCAGGATCTGCGCGAGCTCGCCGGCGTGGTCAGCAAACGGCCGGGCGCGGCGGACGTTCGGGAAACCACGAACGCGGCGGCAGCGGGCCGTGATGATGGCGATGAAATTAACGTTCCGTCTTTTGTTCGCGTGGCAGGCAACAAAGCGGCCGACGCGTTGCAATGGATGTTTTACGATCGGTTCCTCGATACGCATTACGAAGGGCGCTCGAATATTCCGGCCCACACAAATTTCATCGTCGCCGCCAACCACTCTTCGCACCTGGACATGGGCCTGACCAAAATGGCGCTGGGCGAGGCGGGCAAAGACATGGTGGCGCTGGCAGCAGCCGACTATTTCTTCGATAACAAATACAAGCGCGCGGTGATGGAAAACTTTACGAATCTGGTGCCGATGGAGCGCACCGGATCGCTGAGACAATCGCTGCGTCACGCAAGTTCATTTTTGGATCGCGGCTACAACGCGCTGATTTTTCCGGAAGGCACGCGTTCGTTGACCGGCGAGATGGCGGAGTTCAAACCGGTGATTGGCTACCTGGCGCTGCATGCTGGTGTGGGTGTTGTCCCGATTTATCTGGAAGGCACCCACGATGCGATGCCGAAAGGCTCGAGAATTCTCAAGAGCCGGACAATTGGCGCGCGCATCGGACGCTACCTACCAATCGAGGAGCTTGAAGAAATGACGCAGGGGATGCCGCGCGCAGAGGCTTACCGTCTGATCGCCGCGCGAGTCAAACATGAAGTTGAGAATTTGCGCGATCGAAAACGCGGGGCATTTGATGCTAAAGAAGTACGCGCGCGCTGGAAAGCTGAACGGCGGATGCAAATCGATGGGCGCGAGGCTATCGAGGAAGGTTCTGACTGATGTTTGCAGTTTTCCGC
>DASQPM010000226.1:0-3410 GCA_035643935.1 Pyrinomonadaceae bacterium
CTGAACGATGTGACCGCCAAGCCGCGTTATAGGAGTAACCGCGCGCTCAAGATTTACTTCATCGCCAGGGTTGAGTTGGGAGAAATTTGTAACTTCCCAGGTTTTCGGAATGATGGCAACTTCAAAATAATTGTCAGTCAACGTAGCAATGGTGAGACTGATCCCTTCCACAGCAATGGAGCCTTTGAAAACAAGATAGCGCGCAATTTCCCTGGGATATTCCAGGCGCAGAGTCCATGAACCTTCATGATCGGCAACACTCAATAACTTTCCGCGCGCATCGACGTGACCCTGAACGACATGACCGCCGAGCCGCATTATGGGCGTAACCGCGCGCTCGAGATTCACCGCAGTCCCGGGTCGCAAACTACCGAGCGTGGAGCGATCAAGAGTTTCGCGCGAAACATCCGCTGCAAACGAATCGGGATGAATATCAAGCGCAGTTAGACATACGCCATTAACCGCGATCGAATCGCCGTGCTTGGTGTCTTCGGTGACGAGACGGGCTTCGATCGTTATGTATGCATTTTCGCCACGCGGCTCGACGCTGCGCACGCGACCAAGTTCTTCAATGACTCCAGTAAACATTTTAGAATTTCAGATTTCGAATTTCGGATTGCGGATTTGTTCAGAACATATGCCGTACAATCAAGGCGATTAGAAAAATGAAGAGTCCCACCAGTGCGGGTGCATATGAGAACAGCAGCATCCACAACGGTTCGCGCTTAAATGAAAACTGTATACGCATTATCACCAGCGGGGGCATACCCGCCTTCCTGACCTTGAGACTATGTAACTTGCGACCTAGCTTCTAACCTGTTTGCTCTTGGCAGCCTTCAAAAACTTCAAACCAAAAACCTCAAAGTCGGGAAGAGGGCATGCCCCCGCTCTTTTCTTGAACCGCCGCCATCATCTCTTCAAACACTTCATCAATTGATAATCCAGTCGAGTCCACCACGATGGCGTCGTCGGCAACTTTCAACGGCGAATCAGCGCGCGTCTCATCGCGGCGATCTCTTTCCGCCATGTCGGCAAAGGTTTCTTCAAAGTTTGCGCTTGGATCCTGCGCCCGTTCTTCGTTGAAACGCCTTTCCGCGCGCTCCTGCGGCACAGCAGTCAGAAAGAATTTGATGTCTGCATCTGGAAAAACCACTGTCCCGATGTCGCGCCCATTCATCACCGCGCCGCGCCGGCCCAACTCGCGCTGTCGCTGAACCATCGCGCGCCGCACTTGGGGAATGGTCGAAACGATCGACGACATTTCGGTTACGTCTTCGCTGCGAATCTCTTCTGTCACATCGCGGCCTTCGAGGGTTACTTTCAGCGCATCGGGATCGCCTGCTAAATCGATATCCACGCGCGACGATAATGAGCCAACCGCTAGATCGTCGTCTGCGTTAACGCTCGACTCCATCACGGCCAGCGCGACTGCGCGATACATCGAGCCGGTGTCGATGTAGAGCAGATTCAGTGCTCGCGCAAGCATGCGGCCAAGCGTTGATTTGCCTGCACCTGATGGTCCATCGATGGCAATGATTAGTGGCTTCATTTTTGGAGTGCGGCGGCTTGACGCCGCTTTGTTTGGAGTGCGGCGGCTTGACGCCGCTTTTAACTAACCGCAGCGCTAGTTGCTTTCTTTAACAAAGCTGGCATCGCTGGAGCAAAAGCGGCGTCAAGCCGCCGCACTCCAAAGTTCAGACAAATGCCGCAAACACTTCGTTCGATAGCAACGCCCCGGCGCGCGTGAGTTTCAAGAGATCGCCATCAAACTCAATCAGACCTGCCTGCTGAAAATTCTTGAGATCGTCCGCGTGTGCCGCGGTCAAGTCGACGCCAAACAATTCTTTGAATTCATTGGTTCTCACGCCTGCCATCAGGCGCATGCCGAGAAAAATCGCTTCCGCGCGGCGGTCGTCTTCGCTCAGCGTACGATCTTCCACGAGTGGCGAACCATTGTGTTCCACAAGTGCCACGTACTTTGAAAGCTCGCGTTCATTGGCCCAACGGCGCGATGCGCCATCAAACGAATGCGCGGAACAACCAAAGCCATAATACGGCGCGCCCGTCCAGTACTTGGTGTTGTGCCGCGATTCAAATCCTGGCAAACATAAATTCGATATTTCGTAATGCTCGTATCCAGCCTCGGCCGCGCGCTCGAGCATCACCTGATACATTTCCGCAGCCAGGTCTTCATCCGGAGATGGTTGCAATCCAGTTCTTATATGC
Source organism: Pyrinomonadaceae bacterium (assembly GCA_035643935.1). Taxonomy (GTDB): domain Bacteria; phylum Acidobacteriota; class Blastocatellia; order Pyrinomonadales; family Pyrinomonadaceae; genus PSRF01. The sequence goes on from DASQPM010000226.1 coordinate 2,227, forward strand.
GCCGCGAGCGGCGTTCCCTCATGGACTTCGAGCAGGTAAAACGACAAATGTTCCGGACGTAACGCGAAGGCCTCAGCAAGATTGTGCTCCCAGGTGCTGAGAGTTTGTCCCGGCAGACCGGCGATCAAATCGAAACTTACATTACCGAATCCAGCTTCGCGCAAAAGTGAAAACGTTTGACGCGCATCATCAGAACTGTGCGAACGTCCCAGCCGGGCCAGCTCGCGATCGTCAAACGTTTGCGCACCAAAGCTGGCGCGATTAATTCCGAGTTTTCGGAACGCCTGAAGCGCCTCCAGGGTAACTGTTCCCGGATTCATTTCCATCGCTATTTCCGCGTTTGGCGAAACATTAAAACGCGTTCGCACTGCTTGCATTAATGCTCCCAATTGCGCCGGTGAAAGCAGCGATGGGGTGCCGCCGCCAAAGTAGATCGTGTCGACAGTTTGTGGCTTATCAACTTCACGCCAGGATGTAATTTCACAGACCACACTCGCGACGTAGCGCTCCGCAAGCGCAGACTCATACAACCCCGTTGCAAAGTCGCAGTACGAGCAACGCGAACGACAGAACGGAATGTGAATGTAAATACCGGCTGGCTTCAATGTAACAAAATTATAACACGCATGTTTCTACTCGACCCGTACGCACCCACGAACTAAAAAGCCCGTATGATTTCCTGCCTTGCTGACGCTTTTTAAAACGCTCAGCTCGGGTGGAATCTGCTTGTTTGCGCATGAAAACAAATGGCACGGTCATTGAAGGTTAGAACAACGTGTTAAGTCGTTCTAAAGTCGTTGTCTGGTCGGATTAACGAGACTAGACAATTTCATCAACAACACGGAGGGAAATTATGGCAGACGATAGAATGAGGAATCAGGAACACCAAAGAAACGCAGGCACCAAAACTGATCACGGCAACCTCGGACAAAACGCGCCGAGCAGAAATCCGAAGGACGATCAGTTAGCCGGACAACGAGGCGATGGAAAAGATCAAGGCCTCGGTAAAGGACCGCACCAGGGCAACAAAGGCCGCGATGAACGTGGCTTTGAAAAAGGCGGCTACGATCGTGATCAGAACCGCTAATGCCGTTCTACCTTAGCAATGCAAACTGAAAATGCGGTGGCGAAGAAATCCGTCACCGCATGTTTTTCTGATTCTAGCTGCGTAACCTCTCAGGTTG
>DASQPM010000227.1:0-28651 GCA_035643935.1 Pyrinomonadaceae bacterium
CGCCTTTGCGATGGCAGCTGAGCCCATCGTTATGGCTGCAAGCATTGTTAGCAAGACAGCCATTCTGCGAATGATCATTAACTGGGGCATTTCAAAATCTCCTTCTTGTTTACGTGAGGACTCCATTTCTAAATCTTTTGGGAGTCTCAGATAGATACCTGTGCTGAAAAGGCTTAAAGGGCCAGAGCGAATGCAGGGGCAAAGTGCAAGCTCTAACAGATACAACCGACTTCCCTGGGCTATCCCAAGGCGACGCGTAGTTTGGCACGTGCTCGCTACTAGGCAATCCGGGGGCCGTAGTGTTTGGACCACTTGCCGATAAGAAACGGCTCTTGTTATTGGGGAAATTTGACGCCTTCAATTAAATGCGAGGGAAAGCCGTCCAATACTCAGACTTGCATTCCAAGCTTTAGACGAAGTCGGAAGGGCGAGTTGGCAGGATCCTCCTCCCATCAAGGGCGCGGAAGGAGCTGTGGGAGAAACCTAAACTCTTGGCAGAGGGATGTGATATCGCTTGATTTTCTGGTAGAGAGAACTGCGCGGAATGCCTAATCGCTTGGCTGCTTTTTCTACTCGTCCACGCTCTTCGTCCAGGATTCTTTGGATATGCCGCTTTTCCAACTCAAGAAGAGTTAGTCCCGAATCATAGGAAGAGGATCCAACGTTGGCGTGCCCGTCAAAATTAAGATCTGTGAGACCAACCATATTCTGATCACTTAATAATACCGCTCGCTCAATTACATTGCGGAGTTCGCGGACATTGCCGGGCCACGCATAGGCCTGCAAGGCTTTAACGCAATCGTCGTTAAGCTGAATGTCCCCCCGTCCCAAGTCCACTGAGACTTTATCCAAGAGATACTGGGCCAACACCGGTATATCTTCGATTCGTTCACGAAGCGGAGGAAACGAAAGTGGAATAGTACTGATGCGAAAATAAAGATCATCCCGGAACTTCTTGTCGCGCACCAGTTGAATGACGTCCTGATGCGTTGCGGCTATTAGGCGCACGTCAACTTGCCGGTCCCTCACATCTCCTACTCGCCGGAAGCGTTTGTCTTCCAGCACCTTTAATAGTTTTGGTTGAATTTGAAGATCGACGTCACCAATCTCGTCAAGAAAGATTGTCCCTCGATGGGCGACTTCGAAAAGTCCCTGCTTCGAAGCGGTGGCGCTTGTAAAAGCACCCTTCTCATGGCCAAAGAGTTCCGTCTCAAGAAGTTCTCTAGAAAGGCCGGCGCAGTTTAGATCGACGAATGCTTCCTCGGCCCTGGGACTGTTCTCATGCAGCCAACGGGCCAGGATTCCTTTGCCGGATCCTGTTTCGCCGAGGATCAAAACCGGGCTCTCAGTAGTCAGGAATTTTCTGGCTTGGTCGGCAAGAGTACGTATTGCAGCGCTCGTTCCTATAAAGGGGTCTATTGTCTGACGCACCTGACGCGACTTGCTGGCCAATTGCTTATGATGGCTTCGCTGTTTTTCAAGTAGTCGTTGCAGGATCACGTGAAGCGTGGCCAATTCGATTGGTTTCGTTAGAAACTGTTCTGCTCCCTCCTTGATCGCTCTCACTGCCAGGTCGATGGAGCCGTGAGCGGTCAAAACCAGCAAGGGTATTTCGGAATCAATTTCCTTTAGACGGGGAAGCAAATCCAAGGCAGTGCCATCAGGCAACATGTAATCAGCGATCACGACATCCGGTCTTGAAGTGCTGAAAATACGCCGCGCATCCTGGCAAGTTTCAGCTTCTTCGATCTGATATTCGTGAAGCTCCAGGAATTCACGGATACCGAAACGCACCGCGAACTCGTCATCGACGATCAGAATTCGATTTCTAGCCATCAGCATTCACCTTGCTCGGCAAGGGGAACCTTGCAATCATGCAGGCCCCACCCTCAGGATTATTGCTGGCGAGTAGTTTACCTCCGTGAGCTTCCATGGTTTTTTGAGCGATAGCAAGGCCGAGGCCCGTGCCCCCGCGACGCTTGGAAAAGAAGGGCTCAAAGATTTTTGCCAGATCCTCATCCTGAATACCTGAACCGAGATCATTAATGACACAATCGATCCACTGCTGATTACCTTCGGAAGTCAGGGAGGCTTCAACAGTTACCCGACCATTCGATGGAGAGTGCTGAATCGCATTCTCGATAAGGTTAATGAAAACTGTGGAGAGCCTGCGCCTATCAACCATAATTCGGGGCAATGCTTCGTGGACGTTGTTAACAAGCGTCACTTGGGCAACCTCTGCCGCAGGCAGGCAGGCTCGAATTGACCGGCTAATTATCTCCTCGAGAGACGCTGGATACAATTCCCCAAGAAACGGTTTACCGTATTCCAGTAGTTCTTCCATGAGGATGGTAAGTCGTCCTATTTCGGAGCGGAGAACATCGGTATAGCGCTGATACTCCACCCGATCGCTAAAGCGCTTTTCAAAGGCATCGAGAATTGAAGATATACCGAAAAGCGGATTTCTTACTTCATGCGCTACACCAGCGACGACCGATCCCAGAAGTGACATTAACTTACTCTGGCGGAGCGACGCTTCCAGTTCAGTTCTCTTGGTAATGTCTTGTGCAACCAGTATTACCCTGTCTCCGACTGTACCAAACCCATTAACCAAAAAAAGCGTAATAGACCACGTCGTGCCTGTTTTCTCATCTCGTACTTCTTCTGAAACTGGCGCGCGAGACTGGCGGATGTTTTCAATTAGCTCGACTGCCTTCTGCCACGGCTGCCGTTCGCCCAAGTCCGAAACCACTTGCCCGGCAATTTCTTCGGCTGTATTTCCCACAATGTGCTCAGCCGCCTCGTTACAACGTCTGATTCTTCCTTCAAGATCTACAATCAATACCGGAAAATCTATTGCGTCAAAAGTTTGGCGCCACTCCATTGCAGACTGTTGCACAGAAATGTGCATACGTCGCTGCTCCTGATCCAGAAGCTTTCTCTCAGTGACGTCGTTAACGATAACGAGCTTACTATCCTTGCCATCAAAAACAATGGCATGTGAGGTTACTTCAACATAGATAGTTTTGTTGTCTTTGGTTTGATGTTGCCATGAGCTGGAAATAACTTGATCGACCGGACCGCCAATGGGGTTCGTCAAACCACTCGTGTCTTCCTCTGCTACAACAGCATCAATCGTCATCGAAAGGAACTCTTCTCGTGTGTAACCATATGTATGGATTGCGGCCTCGTTGACAGTGAGGAATCCAAGAGTTTCTTTATCATAAACCCAAATTGGTTGCGGCGTTGATTCGAAAAGCAAGCGATATCGTTCTTCAGAATCACGAAGTGCTAGTTCAACCTCCTTCCGCTCAGTAACGTCACGAGCTAAACCGCGAAAACCCACTACATCGTCAAGTCTGTCTCGGATCGGCGAGATTGTTAGATCGAGCCATCGCTCGTCACCAGAGGCCCGTCTCGCTTTGAATTGATGTCTAAACTCCGGGATCTTTTCAGGATGAGCGACGTAAGCGGCGAAACCATTTTTAGTGGGATCAAGATCGAGCAAACCGAAAACTGAATAGAGTGATTCTCCAAGAACTTCCTGCGAATCTCGGCCAACAAATTTGGAACCGGCAATATTCAGACTCGTCACCCGCCCGGCCAAATCTTGTGTGAAAATCATATCGCTGGCTTGCTCAACCAGGTCCCGATACTTCTTTTCCAACCGCGAACGCTCGAGCAACCGCGCCACCTTTGCCACCAGCCGCGGGGCATCAAAGGGAATCTCCAGATAGTCATCTGCTCCAGCACGAAGACCTTCGACAACACTTTCAGTATCGTTCTGCAACGCGCTAGCCAGCAGAATCGGCACTGAGCGCAGCTCGTGATCATTACGAAGCAACCGGCAGAACTCCAAGCCGTTTATACCTGGCATACAAACGTCGCTGATGACCAAGTCAGGCTGTTGCTGCTTCGCTAAACTGAAAGCCTCGAGGCCCCCGTCCGCAGTGAATACAGCGTACCCGGCCTTTTGCAGAAGCCTTTCCATTAGCAGCAATTGCTCGGGTAGGTCATTGACGATGAGTATCGACTCCTCTTCACGTCCGTTTGAGATTTGTGTCGCAGACATATAACCAACTCTATACAGTAAGTATCGGTCGTCACGCGATGGCATTCGCGCTCGCCTTCCAAGCACAGAAAAGAAAACCGCTCGTTTTTGAAGGGAGATTCAAAATTGAGCGTCTATTCGGAGTATAACACTTCTACTAATACCAGAAACCTCGCCTCTGCGGCATGGCAGCAGATGAGGTTGTCGCCAGGCCCCGGGTTGCAGCTACAAGTCGTGGGTTCCTGGCAACAGATAGGTCGCCAATAGGTCGCCAAAATTGACTGCACGTTAGTTTAGGGTAACGGATTTGGAAGAACGGGAAAAGTCTAAAAATCTCTTGGTGGCAGCAACTTTCGAACTGAGCCCGGGATAGCGAAAAGGCCAGCTTTCGGGCCGGCCTCAGAGATAGGCAACTTAAGAAGGAGCATGGCTGCTCGCATTAGTACTAAAGTTAAGACTGCAACACGTCTTCACTGTACTAATTTGCTTCGCTGAAATCAGTAGCGCATTAATCGTTTTGCAAGTGAAGAGCTGACAACTATTTGTGTGGCGTCGCACCGGATTACGTTTCATCTAACACTTCGGCGACGATTCTTATGACCAATCAGGAACTTGAACAAATTGAAGACCGCGCACGTCGTGGGCTGCCTATTGATCCTGAAGTCATACTGATCTTGACCGCTTACCTACGTAACATCTTACAGGCAAAAATAAATGCTGAAGCAATTGCTTCCGAGGCACTAAGGAAGGCCGGTCTGAAGTCCCGGTATTACACCCCTGAGACGCGCGTCGCACGTCTTAGCGAATTCAAGTCGAAACGTTAACCAGACTAGCGTCGTTATACCAGCCAGACTCATGTTTTCGCCGCATACCGATTCGTTTACTACGACGCAACCCGGGAAGCCCACGTTGCCGTCGGTGGCTCGGTCGCGCATCTTAAACTTCTGAATCTCGTTTCGCTGCCTGCTGGTAATCTTGCGAGTCGCTTGATTGTTCTCGCTGAAAATCAAAAAAGCTGCGACGCTAAAAGCGCCGCAGCCTCAAATTGCTTAAATAGACAGACAGAATCCAGGAGAGGTGATCAAACTGCGATCTCATCTTCCTGCTCTACCAGCACTAATTCGCTCACCCGCTGGCGCAGTGCTCCTTCAAATCTCCTTGCTTCTTCAACCTCAGAGAATGAAAGCGCACGCAGCTCGGTTTCGATGCGGCGGCGATAATCCGAAACCAGCGAATCTGAAACTCCCAACACGGCGGCTACTTCCAACTGGGTGGATTGTATGGGACTCAAGTAGCAATGCCACAAGACGCCGAGAATGCGATTGTATTGCTTGACCTTGCCGCGTACCGTGTCATGTAAGTTGTCGAGAAAATGATCTACAAATCCTGCTGCTTCATTTTCCGACTCGCGCCTTAATAATCCCTGCTCAGGGTTTTCGCGCTTGTCGACTGGCTCGAAATGATTTCCTTCGCCATCATTGTCGTCGCCATCCAACGGCACCAGATAGATGTCCATCACTGGAAGTCGAGACATCACCAGGCTTCTGAGGGTACGCACGTCAACTGGCGAATCAACTGCGTCCAGCACGGAAACGATCAAGTCTTCGAGATCCGAATTACTGATCACAACTTGCGAGTCGCCTGTGCAACCAACCATGCGCGTGTCGCGAGCGCGCACCGGAATGATGTGAACCCGTTGCTCGACGTCGTGAGAATCGCGACGGCGTTTGCCATCGGCCCATTCGCTGAGACCGTAAACGCGGTCCGCAAGGCGGCGATGAGGTTCATCGCCAGTACCACTGGAATCAAAGCGGCGGAAATTTGAGCTTGACTGAATTAGCGTGGAAATGCGTCGCGCCAGACGATAACTTTCCGGGTGGCGCTTTCGCAGTTCCGCAGTCAGCAGATTAGTGAGTTCTATTTGTCCGATTTCGCACTCGATCTCGTAATCAGTCATCTCGGTATCGAGATAATGCTCAAAGCGGTTCTTACTGAGGAGTTGAACGAATAGCTCCTGCGTCAGATCCGTATAGGCGCCGCTGGCGCCTTCTTCGACGAGCAGGCCCGCACTTCGCGAGGCCCTCACCAAAGGGTGGTGTGAAACGATGCGGTGCAGTTCAGACCAGAGCCGGCTCACATCTGAACAACGAAGACTCTCGACCCATTTGCCGCTCTTGGCCATTCGCTCGGCAGTGCGTTTCGCACGGAGCGAGGTCGGCGCCGGGCTGGCGGGAGTCACCTCAATTTCTTTTGCTACTTCGCGACTTAGAGATTTCACGACAATCTTTTTCGATCCGGGGTGGAACTTTTGAAGTTTGGAGGGAGCGTTACGAGTTAGTGCAGATTTCCCTTGTGCAACGGACTGTCGCTTGTTTGTGGACGCTGCGACAGCTAACTGAGATAAAGATTGGTAAGGCAGTGGAAAGTTCTTTACGGATAAAGAATCTTCGCTAACGAATTGGGGCTGATCTGACGGTCATTGAATTTTGCCCGGGTATTCCTGAGAAAACAGGTGGGCTTGCCCTGGAACGAGGGTCAAAGAGCAGGCGCTCCCTGACTTGACAACGAGCATCTTAGCAACAATCCCAAGTTTGAGCAACAAGTTTTTACACTTCCGGCAAGTTATTGATTCCAGACTACAAAAAGCCTAGCCAAGGCAGGAAAGTTGTGGAATTCAAACAGGATTACGTCTATAAAGCTCCTGAACAAGCAGATGTCTTTGCGGGTTTCCAGTTGAGGCGTGGCAAGCTGTTTGCCCCTCTTGCTTTTCCTCAGCCAGCTAATCAATTTTCTGTTCCAAAACTGCTCTCTGCGAAAACATACCCGTCCAGATTGAGGGGCAAATAGATGAAGTCGTCGACCATAAAGTCTTTCAGCAAAAAGCTGGCTTGCCCTTCTTCAAACCTTCTTCTCTCATTCAGCTCGCAAACGCTTGCGGCTGAGGTCAACTTTCTGGTGAAGCAACACGTGGCCACATGCGATTTTTGTTATTGCGAGATACCTCTGCTCTCCTTTTACACCGCGCCTCTTAAAGGCGAAACGCGAGCGCCCGAGCTGCCAATTAATCTCAGGGTCCTGGCGGAATCAATTTTTCTCAGGAGCAGATCGGTTAAGGTGAAGATTGCAGGCGTCGATGGGAAAAGGGTATCACCATCATGAAGGCGCAGGAACGTAATTGACTGCCGGTCTTCTTTAGGTTCAGCTTCTGTCCTCAGGAATAAAGTCCTTCAATCAGGTCGTGAAACCGCTCATCGACTACTCGTCGCTTAACTTTCAGCGTCGGCGTAAGCTCGCCTTTGTCAATACTGAATTCATCCGGCAACAAAGCGATCTTTCGGATCCGTTCATAATCGGCCAGTTCGCGCGTGAGTTGCGAGATGTCGCTTTGCACTAACTTCACGGCCGCTGGAAACTCGGCCAGTTTGGAGCGATTAGCAGGAAACTCTACGCCGTTTTCAGCAAGGGCTGCTTTTAAAGGTTCCCATTCAGGAACAATTAATGCTGCGGGTTGCTTGCGACCGGCTCCGACAACCACTACCTGACTCACAAACTCGCTCTGTTTCAAAAGACTCTCAATCTGTTGCGGCGCTACATACTTCCCGTTTGAGAGTTTGAAAAGGTCCTTCTTACGATCGGTAATGTAAAGGTGGCCCTGCTTGTCGAGATGTCCGACATCGCCAGTGGCAAACCAGCCGTCCTGCAAAACTGATGCCGATTCCTCAGGATGGCCGTAATAGCCACGCATGACGTTTGGTCCGCGCAACAGAATTTCACCGTCCTCGGCTATCGAGATCTCAATTCCCGCAAAGGGCAAACCTACCGAACCTACCTGATTATTTTCGGGCCGATTGGCCGAAACTATGCACGTCTCCGTCGCGCCATAACCTTGCAGAATGGGAATTCCGGCCGCCAGAAATGCGTACGAAAGCGCCGGCGAAAGCGGCGCACCACCGGAAACAAAATATCGCAAACGCCCGCCTACCCCTTCGCGCCATTTGGAAAACACCAGGCGGCTGGCCATTCGCTGTTGCATCGACAACCCGGGCCACACGCGGCCGCCTTTCTCTTTCTGCGCTGCATATCGCTGACCGATCTCAAGTGAGCGCATAAAAATCTTGCGCTTAATTCCCTTTTGCGAAAGCCCCTTCTTCACAATGCGGTGATAAACTTTTTCGAAGAGTCGTGGCACCGCGGTCATGATTGTCGGTCTTACCTCGCGCAGGTTTTCTCCTACCTGATCGAACGATGCCGTGTAATAAACAGAAACGCCGTTGTAACAGAAGATATAAAAACCGGTTCGCTCGAAGATGTGTGAAAGCGGCAACACTGACAGTGCCACATCAGTTGAGGAGATGGGCAAGCCGGCGGTGATAGCCAGCACGTTTGAGAGGAAATTCGCATGCGTCAGCATCACGCCTTTTGGTTCGCCGGTGGTACCCGACGTGTAAATTATGGTCGCAAGATCTTCTGGTCTGATTGCTTTGAGATAGGCATCGAACGCAGCCGGCTTATTCTGGTCACGTTGCCGGCCTGCCTGCTCCAGCAAGCCGAGTGTAGTTGACCTTTCAATGTTTTCGTCAGCGCCCGCGTCAAAGAAAACAACTCTTTCGAGAGAGTCCAAACCATCAAGTGCCGGCGCCGCATGTTTGAATAACTTTTTGTTTGAAATAAAGATTGCGCGGACGCCTGAATCACTGAGAATGTAACGAATTTGATCGACTGCCTGGGTCGTGTAAATAGGCACGTTAATCGCGCCGAGGCTTAGGATGGCGAGATCGGCTATGGACCACTCGGGACGATTCTCTGAAAGTAAGGCAATGCGGTCGCCGGGCTTCACGCCGAGGTCAGCCAGACCGAGTGCTACGTAACGCACGCGATCGACAAACTCAGCCGCAGAAATATTTATCCACTCATCCTCGCGCTTATGATTGAGCGCGTCATCTTTAGCATGCCTTAACGCCGCGCTCAGGCAGAGCTCAGGCACGGACGAAGCAGTTGCCGATTCGACATGGTCGTCTCTTTGTTTTTGAAGAAAGGCAGAGGCCAAGTTACACCGTTATATGTCGGTCTTCATTAACCGAATTCTCTTAGCGCAAACATATTAATAATACAGCTCTGACGTGCGAACATCAGACCGCGGCGGCTGTCTCAATCGTCTCCATCTGCTGCGTGGCGGTTTGCGATGTCCCGCTCCGTTTCTTCTTTCGCCTGGAGTGGACTTCCTCGACTCGCCCGTTCATGGTTGCCAAAGCAGCAAGCACTAGAAACAGTAGCGAATTGGAGGTTGTATGTAACGTGAAGTCGAAAAAACTATGCACCAGCACCGCGAAACATCCGGCCAACGCGCCAGTCGCTACGCCACGTCTAAAATCGTCGCGCGACTCGCGACGCGCAAAGCCCATGCGAAACAGCGCTACCAGGAACATCAGTCCCAGGATGGCACCGACGATACCGCCGTCGGATAAGACCTGCAAATAATCGTTGTGGGCCTGCTCTAAACGGTAAAGGCCGTTCCGCGTATCGTATCCCGTATACACAACCCCAAAAGCTCCAAGGCCGGTTCCGATCACCGGATGGTTTTTTATTATGTCAACGGTCACACTCCAAAAATGCGCGCGTCCTGTCGTTGGGTCATCGGTGTTGACAGAACCAACTAACCGGCTCAGTGCGTCTTCTCCTCCCAGCAAGACGACGCCGCCAAACAAAGCGATCACCAAAGCCAACGCTAGTCCTGCTTTCATGGCAGCGCTTTTAATGCGAGGCCGTTTGTCGGCTCGTTTCTTGCGGTGACGCCGCCGGATTCCCATCAGCGAAACCAGGAAAAGCAGTTCTGCCACCAGGCTGACAATGCCCCCGCGCGAGTTAGTCATTATCAGGGCAACAGCCATCAGGCCGGCGGCGAACATGTAAATAAACTTCTTCTCTCGTTCAACTGCGTTCGAGAAGATCAAGCCCAGTGGCAACGCTATCGTCAATTCCATGTAACCCGCAAAGTGATGGCGATTGATGAATGGACCAAAAGCCTGGCTTTGCGGCATTTCGCGAATCCAGTAGACACGCGTCGGACTGGTAAAGGATTGGGTCAAACCGAAGATTGCCAGAAAGAATCCGAAGATGGTTATTGTTCTGACGAGCAAACGAAGACGCTTTGGCGTATCGACAAACACCAGGGTGGCGCCGAAATAAATCAATAAGGCTATTATCTCGATGACGATAAAGCGCGTCGCGTAAGGATCGAAAGATAAGCTTTGAACCAGCGGAAATGGTATCGCGCCAACACTGCCTGGGTTTCTAAACGGCAAGAGTTGAAACAGGCCCAACGCCAGCAGGCCTAAGACCGGAAGCTGCAGAATATTTCGGCTAATACGCAACGCGCCAAGACTCCAGCTATCAACCACCCAGAGCACCAGCAGCACGACGGCACCAATGAAAAACACCGCGAGCGACCAGGCATGCACGGTGCCATAAGCAAGCGCCGAGAGGATAATGGCCAAACAAATAATTAGAAATGAAAAGCGGCTGGCCAACGTATGGCGGATGCGATAGGTCGTATAGCCTCTCGCCTCGGCCAGACGCACTTCGGTTTTCTGCGAAACCAATGCGCTATTTTTTGGATTTGAGATCGAAGTCGTCATACCAGACGGTACCAAAAATTGGACAGACCGGAGCATCAGGACATCCCGGCCGCGATATTTTTATTCTCACCGCTTCAGCTTTCGCGCCAGTCTTAAATGCCAGGGTAATGCGTTGCCAATTGTTATTGCCGCTCGGGGCCGCTCCGGAGGTTGCAAGCGTCGTTTCGTCCGCAGCATCGGCAATCGCAACTATCGGCGTAGACGCGCTCTCCAACCGTTCGGTTTGTACGTAACATTCGAAATCGTATTGCGTATTCGGCGCTACAGGCACCAACTGCGAAACGTCAACACCCTCGATGTTTGAACGCACCTGGAAAAAGACTCTGAGGCTATGACTTCCGCTATGCCCGACACGCGCATCGATTCCTATCTGCAACTGCGGGGCACTCTGGACCTGCCAACCAAACACCGCGCCTGGGCCGTGCGCCAGGTTACCTTCCAAGCCCCCATCAATAATTTTTCCCAGCTCCGCCCGGTAGGAGGGACCGGGCGCCACATCGTTCCAGACATTCATTGCCTGGTGAAAATGGTTTGCCTTGATCAGTCCCCCAATGATCGAGTCCGCGACCGGGCGATTCTCTCTCTTTTGCGATTCCGTCAACGAGTTCCAAAGTCTCAGTCCTTCGTCAAAGCGGGAACGCTCGATCAAGTAGAACGAAAACTTCGCGCGTATCTCGGTGGTATTTCCAATCGCATTTTGCAGTGCTTCAAAGTCGTCCTTATTTATCTGCCAGGCAAAATTGAAGAGCTGCGATTGCAGCTCGGGATTTTCCTCGCCGGCCTTACGCAACTCCGCGAACGCTTCCGTATAACGATCGGTGCGCAGCAACAAATTTCCCAGATACCAGCGCGGAAAAGCATAAGCGGGAGCGAGCCTGACCGCTTGCCGCAATGATTTTTCCGCATTCTCAAAATCACCAGCCTGCTCTTGTGCCTCGCCCAGGGACATCCAGAACCTGTAGTCGTTTGGCGACAGGCTGACTGCCTTCTCGTACTCAGCCACACTCTGCGCAATCTGATCCGGAGGCAACTCGTGTTGGATGATGTTGCCAATGCGCCAGTGGGGCAGCGGATCTTTCGGGGCCCAGTCGGCCGCCATTTGCGCAACTTCCAGGCGTCGTGTTTCGGGAGAGAAGTATTCCGCGATGGTATTGCCAAGGTACCAGCGCACGACAAACCAGGATGCACACAGCGCGAACAATACAGTGAGGACCATGAAGGCTTTTAGTGGCGCGCGCGCCTTCAATTGCATTACCTGGTCAGGCATAAGTGCGGTGAACGTTTCTGGAGAGCCGGGAATGTAGTTAGGATAATCTAGTACTGCGTCAGGTCTTCAATGGTTATGCGCATGCGCTTGACGGCGATTGCCTGTTCGCGACAAAAGCCAAGAATCTCCTGAAGCCGATCGTCAGTCATGCGCGAACTCGAAATCAATACTTCATCCACTTCGTGCTGCCGGCAAATCGCACTCAGATCGCCATTGCCACCGTAGACCTTGAGACCATGAATAACTTTGCCGTACTTGGCCGGATCGTCGTCTAGAAAACCGACGGGCGCATATTTCAACGCGCGATTATTTTGCAGTTCTCGCAGCAATAATTCCCCACCATCGCCTGCGCCATAAATTAGCACGCGCCGGCCATCGCCCGCTCCCGGCGCCGGCAAAACTTGCCTAAACAAACGAAAGGCCATGCGACTGCCGGCCAGAAACATGAACATCAAAATGCCGTCGATAATAAAGATCGTCCGCGAGAAGCCTTCAAAGCGAAACGCAAAAAGAATTGCCAGCACGCTCAGCACTGAACTAAGCACCACTGCTTTGGCAAAGACAATCAGGTCGTCAACACTCGTGTAGCGCCAGATGCCGCGGTACACGCCCATCACCAAAAACGCGGCCATCTTGACGAACACCAGCACCGGCAAGGTTCGCAGGAAAAGTGTCCACGCCGCGCTGCCTGAGAGCGCGCCAAACTTCACCGCGTAAGCGCACCAGTAAGACAGCAGGATGAGAATTACATCCAGCAGCACTTCAAAAATGCGCCGCTTGTAGGAAAGATCAATTAGAAATGCGTAAGGCGAATTGTCGCGCAACGCCAGCACTTCTTCGGTTTCGTCATAGACCTTAACGCCCGCCAGATAAACGCCGATGAGCGTCAACAGCACAGTGAATCCGGCGATGGCGGCCAGGCTTACATCAAGCTTGACTCGTTGGACCAGCAGCGCCAGCACACCCGACAGCGCTGCGAATCCGTAAAGCATCCAGACCGCATGGCGTTCGGACATGCCCAATGCCACCAGCCGGTGGGAAGTATGATCGCGGCCTCCGGTAGACGCGGCGCGCCCCGAGAACTTGCGCAGGATCGTGACAAACGTCGTGTCGAAAATGGGAATGAAGAGCACGAGAATAGGAACCGCCAATACCGGCAACAAACTGCGCGACCGTCCGCCGGAAACATTTACCAGCGCGGCACTGGCGAGAAAGAAACCGATGAACATTGAACCCGAATCGCCCATGAAGATTGATGCCGGGTTGGAGTTGTAAACGAGAAAACCAAGCAGCGCGCCGGCGAAAGTCATCAGCATCAACGCTTCGGTCAGTTGGCCCGCACTGAGAAAACTGAGAGCGAGAAAGCCTGAGGCAATCACCGCAATGCCCGTGGCCAGACCATCCATGTTGTCCAGAAGATTGACCGCATTGGTCACGCCAATCAACCAGAAGATCGTGATCGCTACATTCAGCGCTGAGTAACTGGTCCATGGCAGACTCAGTCCGTAATAAATCACAAACGCGGAGCCCATTACCTGTCCGATTAATTTCTGGTAAGGCTTGGTGTGCAGAAAATCGTCAACCAGACCAACGAGGAAAAGGAAGGTGCTGGCGGCCATGATCACCAAACCGTAAGGAGTGCGCGGCAAAAAAGCGAAATAACTGATTACCACTGACAGCCAGATCGCTACGCCGCCCAGCATCGCCGTTGGCTTCTTATGCCAGCGGTCAGTCTTCGGCTTTGCGACCATGCCGATGCGCCGCGCCAGCAGGCGCACCAGTGGGGTCAGCACCAGCGCCAGAACGGCGGCCACGGCCACGGCGAGAAAATTCAGCGAGCTAAACGGCATACTCCGAAAGCGAGATCTGCAAACGGTTTCAAACTAAGAAGTGTAAGAGGAAAGCTAATCGATAGCAGGCGCCAAATCAAGCCGGGAAGCCAAGCTAATCGTCCATCGACGACGGCCGGCCGCTGTGATAGTCAATGACGCTTTGCAGGATGCCGTCGAGCTTCATCTTTGGTTGGAAGCCGACAAGCTGTTTGATTTTTGCGGTGTCGGGAACGCGTCGCGGCATGTCTTCGAACCCTTCTTCATAAGCCTCGTCATAAGGCACGAAGACAATCTCCGAAGCGGAGTTGGTCAACTCTTTAACTCTTTCCGCCAGCTTGACGATGGAAATTTCTTCAGTTGAGCCAATGTTGTAGACCTGTCCCACACTGTCCGCGTGGTCCATCAACTTGATCAAGGCGCCCACGACGTCGCCTACATATCCGAAGCAGCGCGTTTGTTTGCCGTTGCCATACACGGTGATAGGACGACCAGCGAGCGCTTGCTTAACAAACGTGGGAATGACCATGCCATAGCGGCCGGTCTGCCGCGGACCAACGGTATTGAAAAGTCTGACAATAGTTGTCGGCAATTTTTTTTCGCGCCAGTAAGCGAGCGCCAGAAACTCGTCAATCGCTTTGGAGCAAGCATAGCTCCAACGCCCCTTGGTGGTCGCACCCATTACGAGATTCCCATCTTCCTTAAACGGGACGTCGGTGCTCAGGCCATACACTTCCGAAGTCGACGCGACCAGGACACGCTTTTGTTTCTTGTTCGCCAGCGCCAGCACGACCTCTGTACCGCGCACGTTAGTTTCGATGGTGCGCACCGGGCTTTCAACAATCAGCTTCACGCCGACGGCGGCCGCCAGATGGATCACCACATCACACTGATCGACGAGCTCAGCTGTGACTGGCTGGTTGTGGACAGAATCAATCGTGTAGTGAAAATGAGGATTGCTCTTGAGGTGGCGAATGTTTTCGATGGTTCCGGTTGATAGATCATCTATTACCAGCACTTCGTCGCCGCGCTGCAAATATGCATCCGCCAAATGAGATCCGATGAAGCCGGCCCCGCCGGTTATGAGTACACGCAAAATATTGCGCTCCTTTGTTTGATAGATTAGAAAGGGTTAATCATGTGGCGACGTCAGTGATTTTCAAACTTCCTCTTGAGTGTTAGCCAACCAGCGGGGGCAAGCCCACCTTCCCAACCTGAGAGACTCCTAACGGTCCGTAGGGTCCGCGCTTGAAGGCTTCTTGATCAATACAAGAGTCAACTCAGATCAGCTCTTGGTCGGGAAGGTGGGCTTGCCCCCGCTTGATTACGATGCCACAGTCCTGTGACTCAGCAAATCCGCATAGAGATCCTTGATATCCTCTAACAACCGCTCTTTTGAATAATGCGCCGTCACGAATTGTAAACCACGCTCACCGATTTCGCGACGCAGCGACTCGTTAGCGATCAAGTGGGCCAGGCCGGCGGCAAAGCCGCGCGGATCATCGGGGCGGACACGAACGCCACGCTCACAGACTACAAATGCACCATCGACTTCCCCCGCAAGGGGTTTGCCTAACAGGTCAATCACACCACCGACGGCCGTGGAAATCACCGGACGCGCGTTAGCCATTGCTTCGATCAACGTAAGCGGCGTGCCTTCGTTGCGCGAGGTAAGGGCGACGATATCCAGCGCGGCATAAAAGTCTTCCGGATCGCGACGGCTACCAACGAAAATGACATCGTTAACCAATCCGCTAGCCTGGGCTTGCCGCTCGAGGCGGTTTCGAAGCTGTCCGTCACCGATAATTATGAAACGCACGCGCGCGGGCAGTGGTCCACTTGCAAACTGTTCCTTGAACAGCGCCGCAGCTTGCAGAAAAAGCTCGTGGTTCTTGATTTCAGTGAGCCGGCCGACGATACCGACGAGGATGTCGTTTGCATCTGCCTGCAACTCATCACGAAAGGTATGGCGGTGTTCCTGCCATTGAGCGTAAACGCCCGTGTCGAGTCCGAGGGGAATTACCGCAAACTGACTGGCACGACCAACCGCAAATTCTTCGTTGATTTCCCGGCGCTGTTGTTCGCTAACAACAATAATGCGATCGGTTCCGAGTCGAGCAAGGATCTTTTCTACGGTCAAAAATAAGCGAGTCTTTGCTGGTCCATAGTAACTGTGAAAAATATGGCCGTGGTAAGTGTGCACGAAATAGCAAGGACGCGGCCGACCGAGAAATGCGCGCGGCGTCAACCAGCGATAAAGCAGTCCCGCCAACCTGCCGACAGTGCCGGCTTTTGCGGTGTGCGTATGAACGATGTCAGGTTGTTCGCGGCGAAAGACGCGGTAGAGCTTCCAAATCGTGAGGGCATCTTTTGGCGAAATCTCGCGGCTCATCTCGGGAACAAAGACGGGAACGACGCCCATCTCTGTTGCGAAATAGCCCATGTCATCTTCGCCCGGGGGAACAGTGCCGGCAATCAGGAGAGACTCAAACTGCGGGCTGGACAGGCCCTTAGTAAGCCAAACGACATGTTTCGCGGGTCCGCCAACATTGAGGCGGGCGATGACGCGAACGATCTTCATTGCCGCGGGGCGCCGGCATCTTGTCCGGAAGACAAATCTCTGTGCAACCTCTGTGTTCTCTGTGTCCCTGTGGTAAAGCAGGTCGAAAAATCCTCACAACAGAGACAGAGAGAACACAGAGGTTGCACTGAGAAGAAGTGGAGCGAAGGCAGGTGGATATTCATGGCTTTCAACTCAGACACTCACCTTGGCAGGGAGCTGCAGCTCCATTTTGTTTGCACCCGTCTCGGCCACAAGATTCGAAGCACGCTGGAGACTTTCAAACGTCCCGGCATCGGTCCACCAGCCATCGAGTTCTTCCCAGGTCATCTCTTCTCGCTTGATGTAGGCGTTATTGACGTCGGTAATTTCCAATTCGCCGCGGCCCGAAGGCTTAAGCGTGCGAATGATGTCATACACCTCGCCGTCGTACATATAAATTCCGATGACCGCGTATTCCGACTTCGGTGCTTTCGGTTTCTCTTCAATACGCAGAACTTTTTGCCCGCTGAGTTCGGGAACTCCAAAGCGCTCCGGATCGGGAACGCGCTTCAAAATGATCTTGGCGCCTTTGCCTTGCTCCTTATACGCGCGCACTGCGGCGGCGATGTTTCCCTCAATAATGTTGTCACCCAGCACCACACAAACTGGTTGTTTGGCGGCGAAATGTTCCACCAGCGAAAGCGCCTCCGCGATGCCGCCCTCGCCTTCCTGATAAGTGTAGTTGAGATGTTTAAGACCAAAGGCTTTTCCGTTTCCCAACAGCTTGAGAAAATCTCCGGCGGAATTGCCGCCGGTAACAATCATAATGTCAGTTATGCCCGCGTTCACCAGGCTTTGAATCGGATAATAAATCATCGGCCGATCATAAACCGGAAGGAGATGCTTGTTGGTTACCGCGGTCAACGGCCGCAATCGCGTTCCCAGTCCGCCTGCTAAAACTATACCTTTCACTTAAACCACCTCCGTGCTTCTTCCGTCGGACTTGTGTGTGGTCAGTTGTCAGTTGTCAATTGTCAGTTGCAAAAACAACTCGGCGAATTGTAACAAACCACTAACAACTAACAACTGACCACTGACTACCTAATCAATAAACCTTCGAAACCAAAGCTCCAGCATCAGCAACGTCCAGAGCTGATGGGAATAGTCTTGCTTGCTGCGCGTGTGCAACTCGACCAGACGTTTGACTGCATCGGGTTTAAAGAGACCGCGCTTCAGAGCTGATTGCGAAAGAATAGTTTCGCGCAAAAACGGCTGCAGCTCGCCGCGAAACCAATGGCCAATCGGCACACCAAATCCCATCTTACGCCGGCCCAGGTTTTCCGCTGGCAATAGTTTCTTCAGCACGCGTTTCAACAAATACTTGGTAGTGAGTCCGTGCAACTTGTATTTTTCCGGCAGGCTCGCCGCAAACTCGATTACGTGATGATCGAGAAATGGGGAGCGCGCCTCGAGTGAATTTGCCATGGTTGCAATGTCAACTTTTACCAGCAGATCGTTGGGCAGGTACGTCATGATGTCGGTGAGCAAGGCCGCGTCGACAATGCCTGAGCCGTTGGCGCGCGCAAACCATGGATCGATTATGCCGGCCGCCGATTGGGCCTGCGTTTCCTGCCTGAAATTATCCGTGTACAAATCCTGTTTGGCTTGCGAATCAAAGACGCTTATCCAGCGCAGATATCGCTCGACCTTTGGCAACGAGGCCGCTTCGACAAACCGCTTCACATCTCTGATCCGGCCGCGTTCGGTTTCAGAGGAAGGCATTAGCTCTATCGCCTGGCGCAACACTCTGTCTCGTAACACCGCCGGTATCCGATGATATTTCTCCGCCAGTCGCATCGCGGCGTAGCGTTCATAGCCGGCGAAAGATTCATCGCCACCATCGCCGTTGAGTGCGACCGTCACATGTTTGCGAGTTTCGCGCGCAACGTAATAGGTGGGAACGGCCGAAGAATCTGCATAGGGTTCGCCGTAGTGTTCAACCAGGATCGGTAAGACTTCGAGCGCGTCGGGACGGACTATGAACTCGTGATGGTCGGCGCCCACGTGTTCGGCAACTCTGCGCGCATGGTGCAGCTCGCTGAAGTCCTGCTCTTCAAATCCGATCGAGAAGGTTTTTACCGGCGCGCTGGATTCTTCGCTCATCAGCGCAACCACAGCGCTTGAATCGATGCCGCCGGAGAGAAAAGCACCGAGCGGCACTTCCGACATTAAGCGCACCTTCACTGCGTCGCGCAGGATCTTGATGGCCTCTTCGCCGGCTTCCTGCTCACTGATATCGACCTTTCTCGAAAAGTCAGGCTGCCAGTAACGTTCGATCCTTATTTCGCCTTTGCGTAAGCGCAGGCTGTGTCCCGGCTCAAGCTTTCTAATCTTTCGGTAGGCTGTAAGCGGCGCCGGCACGCACATGAACGAGAGATAGTGGTCGAGCGCTTCAAAGTCGATCTCTTTGCCAATGTCCGGATGCTGCAACAGGGCGCTGAATTCCGAGCCGAAAACAAGCTGGCCATTAAACTGAGCGTAAAGCACCGGCTTCTTGCCCACTCGATCGCGCGCGAGAAAAAGTTCCTGAGTGCGTTCATCCCAAATTGCGAATGCAAACATGCCGCGCAAATGTTTGGGACAATCGGCGCCATACTGATCGTAGGCGTGAATGATTGCTTCGGTGTCGCTGTTTGTATAGAAGGTGTGGCCCAGCTTCTCGAGCTGGTCGCGAAGCTGGCGGTAGTTGTAGATCTCGCCGTTGAAAACAATCCAGGCGCTGCGGTCCTGGTTATGAATTGGTTGCGCGCCACCGGCAAGGTCGATAATGGAGAGCCGCCGCATTCCCAACCCTACGGGCCCGTTGAGATAGAAGCCGTCGTCATCGGGCCCACGGTGGCGCACGGCGTCCGCCATTCGCGTCAGCAGTGCCCGATCAACATCCAGTCCGTCACTACGAACAATTCCTACAATTCCACACATACGCTTGAGTGCCGCGCTTGTTTACTTTGAAGAACTCAATGCCCGGACGGCAGCGCCCGCGCTTTTTCGAGCGTCGAGTTCTTCTCGTTGCAACAACCGCAGTCGCTTTCGTTCTTCTCTTTTTTCTTTGATCAGGACAAACCCTACAGCCACAAAGATGAAGTAAAAAACCAGCAATTGCGCGCGCTGGCGGTAAGCTGTGCCCACGTTGCCCTGGAAGACAGAATAAGCAAAGGTAAGCATCACGGTGAAGATCAGGATCGGCGAGATCATTCGCAATCTATATCTGACTGAAAACCACAATCCCAACACCAGCAGTGGAAACGATGCCCACCATATGACCATTTCCGGCAAGGTGATGCTCTGTCGCAACGAAGTTATCTGCCAGGGAAAAGGAGCAAACAGCAAATACAGCATTCCCATTGGAATTGTAGAGAGTGCACCAGACGTGTTGGACACATCCACATCCCGCCCAAACCCGGATTCGGCTGAACGCGCGAGATCGAGACGACTGCGTTGCAAAGTTTGCAAGTTTCCGTATCGCTCAAACTGAAGACCAGCAGAGCGAGTTACACCCACATAAGTCAATGCCAGGCCAAGCAGGATAATGGCAGAAAACTGGCGCGTGAAGCTGGCCGCTGTAATCTGCTGCATGCCGATGATAAAGGCGCCGGCAATGGCTACGCTGATCATGTAGAAGATATAAAACCTCAGCGCCAGCAACGCTACCAACGCACACAACAACACCAGAATGTATTTGAGACTAAGCTTTTCACCTAGTTTCAGCGTGGCCAAAATAGCCACCGCCAAAAAGAAAACAATAGGACCATCTTTGAGCCCTTGCGACGACCACAGCACGAGCGATGGATAAAAAGCTACGGCTATGCTGGCGATACGCGCCACTCTAAAATTGTGAAAGACGTGTTGGGCACATAAGAAAATTACTACCGCGGTGGCCGCTCCAAAAACCGAATCCATCAGCTGCACTGCGAGCATGTTGCGCCCAATGGTTCTGTAGACAGCGGCAACCAGGTAAACCATTCCCCAACCCGAGCCTTCACCGCTGCGCACAAACTGATTGGCAATAGCCTGGAAATATTTATCACCGGCCCAGCCGAGCATTTGCGCATTACCAAAAAAGTCGTAGGTGATTGCGTCGCCGCCAAAAAAGTCCTGGCCATGAAAGCCAAAAATGGCGACGGCCACCAGCATTCGCACCAACAACGCGGCCACAAACAGTTGCAGCAAAAACGTTCCGTGAGCTTTCTGCTTGTAGGCATACACGCCGCCAAGGAGCGCCAGGACCGTGCAAAACATGACTGCCTTCGCAGTTTCGACCTCGGTAACTACGCCGTAGTAACTGGCATGGCGAGCTACCAGCGGCGGCACGAAAACCACGATCGCGATGCACGCAGTCAGATAAAGCAATGTCAGCAGAGCATTCATGTTAAGAAATCAAAGCGCCCAAACGGCGGTGAAACTAGATATCGTCCGGCAAGTCGAGACGCGTCTTTCGTTCGATCAGAAATTTGTCTTCTTCACTCAATTCCTTTACCGGCTTCGCGGGCACGCCGGCAATGAGATAGCCTTCACCGGACAGCGCGCTAGTGATAACAGAACCAATCCCAACTATACACTTCGAAGGCAATGACCCACCGGGCGCGATGCGAATTTCTGATCCAATGTAGGCCAGGGAACCAATATCTATCGGCCGCGTGCGCTGACGATTGTGAGTCCACAGCGAGGAATTGCGCCCTCCCAGAATTGATCTGCGGCCAATCGTCACGCGGTCAGTAAAGTCAATTTTGTGTCCCGTCGTAATAACACTGCCCGGGCCAAGCGAGAATCGCGGATCGATCGGATTTACTGTTTCGGGTTCGGCAATCGAGTTAATCTCATTCATCCGGATGATCTCGGAATAACGACCTAAATTGACTTCATCGCCGCCTCGAATAATATTCAGGTGCCCTATTCTAACGTGGTCGCCCATCTCAAGCTTCTTAAGGCGAACCATCAAATTAAGGTGCCCAATTTGAACATCATCGCCGATCCGGCATTCCTTCGCGTCAATGATGCTCAAGCCGATGCGCACGCGCTTGCCGATTTGATAATTAAAAAATAGCCGATAGCAGGAGCGCTTCAGAAAGGACGGCAGCACTGCAACCATGGCAAGCATGGTCAACCGGGATTTGCTTAGACGTTGCATGCTTCGCTCAGCTTGCCTTCCTCTGGTCCATTGCCTCGTATAACGCGCTGGCCAGTTTATCGGCCTGATCCGGGAGTGAGTAGTGCGCGACAACGTGTTTGCGACCCGACTCTCCCATCGTTTGGCGTAGCTGCGAATTAGAAAGCAAACGTTCCAGGGCCCGCAACCATTCGTCTTTGTTGGTGGCGCCAAAATGGGTTACGCCTGCTTCACCGATCTCAGCCATCGCTCCCACCGGCGCGGCTACAAAGGGAATGCCAACTGCCATGTATTGAATCGCCTTGAAGCCTGACTTGCCCGCAGCCCAGCCTCCTGCATACAACGACGGGTCAATTGGATAAAGCCCAATGTCGAAAGATTGCAAGTCCTCGACTTCGCGTTCCAGCTTCCATTCCAAATTCTCAACGTCAACTCCAGGAATATTCACTGCGTTCGTGCCGGCGCCGACAATTCTTAGTCTGAAGCGGTGCGTCCGCGCCAACTCCTGCAACACCGGAAAGATTTCTCCTAGATAAGGGAACGTCGAATGAGTGCCAATCCAGCCCAGAACTATCGGACTATTAGAAGAACGAGGCACGGGGACAAAAAGATCTGTGTCAACCACGGTTGGAATTATTCGAGTTTGGGCGCCTTTACTTTCCGCGTATTCGGCAATCGCACGATTGCCACAGGTAACTATGCTGGCCCAGCGTATCAGGTCGTCAGTTTTACTAAACCATTTCAATGCCTTCCCAAACTTTCCGTAAGTGGGGCTAGTATAGGGAACGTATGTAGCGTCATCCAAATCGAGCACCATCGGGCATCTTCCTATCCTGATAGAGAGCCATTCGATCACGGGAGGTCCGAATATCATGGCCTCGCGCTGAATCAGAACTACATCCGCCTGGCGCGCTCTATATACATCGCTAAGTCGCAGGGCCCCCGCTTTCAACAGCCCCAGTCCGGTACGGGCCAGTGCCCGGCGTTGATATAAGGAATTGAATCCCTTTGAATCCAGGAACGGCTTGATGGTAAGTGTAATCCCACGTTGCGAGAGCGGTCCGACAAACTGCTGCAAGCGATAACGGGTTGCTGCTGCTTCGACTGGATATGAAGCGAAAGCCAAAACCTTCATGATGCGTGACCCGCGTCCTTAAGAAAAGTCTTCCCCTTCAACCCACACTGAATCGTCAGCCGAGGATTGTCTCGTACAAACGAGCGTAGGATTCGACGCCTACGCGGCGCACATCAAATAGCTTTTCCGCAACGCCTCGTGTTCGTTCTCGAGTTTGTGACGGCTGCTTCGTTAACGCGTTCATCGCCAACGC
This sequence comes from Pyrinomonadaceae bacterium, assembly GCA_035643935.1. Classification (GTDB taxonomy): domain Bacteria; phylum Acidobacteriota; class Blastocatellia; order Pyrinomonadales; family Pyrinomonadaceae; genus PSRF01. Next base: position 22,820 of record DASQPM010000227.1, read on the forward strand.
CACCCGGGCGTACTCGGAATCGTTAAACTCACTTACCAGTACGCCGACTCCTTCCGTCATCATCAGGTCGTCCGAATCGCCGACGCCGGAGTTGATAATTAGCGGCAACCCGCACGCAAGGTACTCGCCGTACTTCGTTGGTGACGAAGCCTGCTTGGAGAAGCTCGGCTTTATGAAAGCCAAACCAGCGTCGCTCGCGGACAAGTAAGATGGAACATCTCCGGAGGAGGCACTAATCACGGTATAGTCACTTTCCGAGAGGCCCTGTGCGCGCATCAATTGACGAACTCGTTCATGGCTACCATTAGTTAGCCAGAGAAAATGCGCATCCTGCCGGAGAGTTTTCAAGTGGCTGAAAAACTCCGCCATCCTTTCAGTTAAATACCAACCGTCAATCGACCCGCTGTAGACGAGAACCAAATTGTCAACGAGCCCCAACTCTTTTCTGCGACGCTCTCGATCTTCCGGACGAAACCTGAACAACTCAAGGTCAGCGCAACAAGGCACGACTTCGTGCGCCACTTTCCTGCCCCGAAGACCTTTCCACTCTCTGATCACGGGCCATATCTTTCTTGTCAGTGTTACGACACCGTCGGCCGCGGCCAGAGCTCGTCTCTCCATCGTCTTTGTCAGCCGGTAAGGAATGCTGCCTTGTTTCCAATGATCGGCATCGACGTATTCTTCGGCCATCAGACCGCGTATGTCAAAAATCATCCTGATGCCATAGCGCTTCTTTAGCGCCAACGCAATCGTGGCGGGAATTTGGGCACGCGCATGGACCATCTCGATGTGGTTTTGCTTGATCAGTCTCTGCGCGGTCCAGATGCCGGCCAGTACGTCGTAGATAGTTGCAGGCAAAGAAGGTCGCTGATGGTAACGCAGCCAGTGCCATTCAATATTTTGTTCGCTTAGTTGAATCTGTAGAGCTTTGCATCTCGTCGCGCCATCTGGTTTGAATGCAGCCCGACGCTCAAAGCTGAGCAGAGTAAACCTAACGCCCCGGCGTCCGAGCTCGCGCAGGTAAGGAATCACCTGGGTCTGGCCCAGCGGATCCAGCATGCCGTTGTAAGAGATGAAGAGGACTCGTTTTCCCTCAAGCGCCATGGCGGACTCTCGCAGCTTTGTCCGAAAGACGAAGCCTGTCTTTGAAGAGCCATCGGCCTGTGCCAACAAAAGTAGCGGCATCAAGCGTCGCGATGAGCGGGATAAGCACGCATAGGCGTTTCAAGTTTCGGAGTGGTGATCCAGGATAGCAACGACGATTGCGCCAAAGCGCCGCGGACGCACGAGCCGACAGCATCAAGAGCCAGAGGACAAGTGGAACGATAGTCCACTTGTAACCAAAAACTAAGATAGGCAATGCTGAAACCAAAAGCAGGATGTAGCGCTTGAAGATGGGAGATTGCCACCGCTTCCAGAGATTGGCGCGAATATTGTTTTCCGAGTAAGTCACAAATCTTTTGAAAGTCCGCCAAAGACCCGGCTGCAAATCCCAGTAAACTTTTGCGGCAGGCTCATAGGTTATAACAAAGCCGGCGTCCTCGATCCTGAACATGAAAAGCAGGTCCTCTGCTGAGCGGAGATGTTCGGGAAAGCCACCAACTTGTTCCCATACTTTGCGGCGCATGAGTGTGCAAGCAATGAAATGCGATCGCATCGGCAAGCCATGGTCACTGTTTGGCGGCGACACATAAGCTATCGCTGCACATTCCTTGAAAAAGGTGTCGGCTACCGGCTCATACGATCCATAGACCACGTCGGCTTCTTCTTCTTCGGAGGCTCGATTTGCCAGAGATTCCAACCATTCTTTTTCAGGCCGCACCCCCGCGTCGATAAAGGCGAACCATTCGCAAGATGCCCGGCCCGCAGCAATATTTCGCCCACGACCGGGCAGCGCCGGTCCGGCCCGAATCAGTTGAATCGGCGCACTAAGGCTGATGTATTCGTCGATAATCGAGGCCGTATCATCAGTCGAACCTCCATCGGCGATCACGATCTCATCTGGTGGTCGCGATTGAGCCAACAACCCATCAAGCAGAGCGCTGATGGATTTTGCTTCATTGCGGACAGGAACAAGAACGCTGATACGCATTAGGAGTGGACGAATGAGTTGGTGCCCGAGCACGACGCGTTGCCATTCTCGAACTGAGAGCCAGGATCAGTCGAGTTTGAACTGTGTCTTCCAGTCAGTATTCTCTTCAAGCGTTGGCTGATCGTTTTTGTCGAGTATACACGTTTCCAGAACAAGGTAATCCATCTCCGTTCGCATGAAGCAGCGATAGCTGTCTTCGGGGGTGCAAACGATCGGCTCGCCGCGCACGTTGAAGCTGGTATTTACGACCACGGGACATCCTGTCTTTTGTTGAAAGGCTTCGATAATTTCCCAATAGAGGGGATTGGTCTCATGCCTTACAGTCTGTATTCGCGCGGAGTAGTCGACGTGCGTGACAGCCGGAATTTCCGATCTCTTGACGTTGAGCTTATCAATTCCCCACAAGGCTTCTTCTTCCACCGTCATCTTTCTACGTCGCGACTCGACAACGTCAGCCACCAGCAACATGTAAGGACTGTCGGCGTTAAGGTCGAACCAGTCTGCTACCTGTTCTCGCAACACGCTTGGCGCAAATGGACGAAAGCTCTCGCGATACTTGATCTTCAAATTCATAACGGCCTGCATTTCCGGCGAGCGCGGATCGCCGATAATGCTACGGCTCCCGAGCGCGCGTGGTCCAAATTCCATTCTGCCCTGATGCAGTCCGATTATTTTTCCCGCGGCAAGAAGATTTGCGATAACTTCCGGCAGGTCCTTTCGAGAATATTTCCTGTAAGGTAATTGTCGCGACTGCAAAAACGTTTCGATCTCCGCTTCGCTATGCCGCGGCCCAAGGTACGAACCCTTCATCGCATCTGCATAAGGAGCTACACCGTTTGTTCGCGGCGCTCGTGCCGATTGCCATTTTTCCATTTTCTCCGAGCTCACTCGTGCATTGCCCAAATAGCGGTGCCAGATCGCCAGCGCGATTCCCAGCGCGCCCCCGGCATCACCCGCGGCCGGTTGGATCCAGATGTCTTCGAAAGGCACTTCTCGCAACACACGGCCATTAGCCACGCAGTTCAACGCCACGCCACCCGCCATGCAAAGCTTGCTCATGCCCGTTTCCTGGTGCGCATATTTCGTCATCTTCAGCATCACTTCTTCGGTGATGACCTGGATGCTGCGCGCCAGATCCATCTCTCTTTGCGTGATGCGCGACTCAGGTTTGCGTGGGTGACCTCCCAGGAGTTTGTCGAAGGCGTGGTTGGTCATTCGCAAGCCTTGTGAATAACTGAAGTATTCGTGATTCATTTTCAAACTGCCGTCGTCGCGCACCTCCAACAGTTTGTCTTTGATAACCGAAACGTATTTTGGCTCGCCATAAGGCGCCAGCCCCATCACTTTGTATTCGCCGCTGTTGACACGGAAACCCGTGTAATACGTGAAGGCGCTGTAGAGCAGACCAAGGCTGTTGGGAAATCGCAGCTCTTTCAGCAGCGTGATCTCATTTCCCTTGCCGGCGCCGATCGAGCTCGTGGCCCATTCGCCAACGCCATCGATGGTTAGAATTGCTGCTTCTTCAAAGGGAGAAGGATAGAAAGCGCTGGCCGCGTGACTTTCATGATGGTCTCCGAAGAGTAATTTCCATTCAAATTTTTTTCCCAACTTCTTCGCCGCGCGTTCATCTTCTTCACCATCAACCTTGCCGAGCTCGGTGCGAATCAAATCCGGCATCCATAGCTTTTCCTTCATCCAAAGCGGCAGCGCTTTAAGAAACGAACTGAATCCGGCGGGGGCGTAGTCGAGATAGGTTTCGAGCAGACGGTCGAATTTCAGCAGCGGCTTATCATAGAAACCCACATAGTCAAGGTTGTTGGCGTGCAGTTTGGCTTCGCTTAGACAGTAGCGCACTGCGTTGAGAGGAAAATTATGATCGTGTTTTACGCGCGTGAAGCGCTCTTCTTGCGCGGCGGCGACGATCTCGCCGTCAACCACCAGGCAGGCTGCTGAGTCGTGATAAAAGGCTGAGATACCGAGGATGCTTACCACTAAAACCAGCTCCCTGCTAAAACAGCGTATAGATAAAAGGAGCAATTGCAGAACTCTTTGCCAGCACGAGCAAGGCGCCGACCAGCACCAGCGTTATCACGATCGGCGCCAGCCAATACTTCTTGTTCTCTCTCATGAACTGCCAGAGTTCGCTAACCACCTGTACTTTTGACATCGCAACTCCTTCAAAACATCTTTTCGTAGTGGCGCGGATCGCGCTGGCGATCGGAATATGGTTTCCAATAGGAAGGCTTTGGGGCGCTGCGTCGCTCGAGCGGGTCCCAGCCTGACAGTCTTTTCACCACGCCAATTGGCGTGATTATCAGAAAGAAGACTATACCGAGAATGATCCGCGTGGTGATAAACGAGAGCCCTTCAGCTAATAACATCCAGCCTCGATTTGGCCAAACCAAAGCTCTGGGCCAAATCAACCCAAGCAGAATTAACAGGGCGCCTAGTGGCAGCGTAATCTGTGAAGCGTTTGAAAACTTTCCCCGGTATAACCACCAACCGCTAAGCAGTACAAAAACGCCCCCCACGATTAATCCAAACTCTCGTTCACGCCGAAAAGATTTTTTCTTCATGGTTTGGTTTCGCACTGATACGCCGGCTAACGCTTAGTTGACGTGCCTTCTCGACCTTGGCCCAGCGAGAGTTTAGCTGATCAGTACCTAACCAACCGCCTTATCCGCAACCTCAAACTTCGCCAAAACTTCGCCAACATAGCGCTGCTGTTGTTCCGTGAGTTCGGGATAACACGGCAGCGCGACTGTTTCGAGCGAAGCGCGCTCAGCTTCTGGAAATTCTCCTCGCTTATGGTTCAGGTAAGCAAAACACTGCTGCAGATGCAACGGCACAGGATAATAGATCTTGCTGCCGACTCCATGTTGCGACAGATGTTGCATCAGTTCATCACGGTAACCGGGAGCGCGAATGACGTATTGATGGAAGATATGTCGTGCTTCAGGTCTGACAAAGGGACGGACGAATTTGCCTGAGCGGGCCGCCTCAAGAAGAAGCTCATCATAAAGAGCTGCCTTGCTGCGTCGCGCTTCCGACCACCCATCCAGGTATTCCAGCTTCACCCGCAGGATTGCAGCTTGCATCGCGTCGAGTCTGCTGTTGATTCCCACTTCATCATGTTGATACTCAGTGGCACCACCGTGGACGCGAAGTTTTCGCATGCGCGTTGCCAGGGATTCGTCATTGGTTACCACCATACCGCCGTCGCCGGCGCCGCCAAGATTCTTTGTCGGATAGAAACTGTAGCAGCCAAGCCGGCCCATCGAACCCGCCCGTCGTCCGCGATCGGTGGCGCCGATTGCCTGGGCGGCGTCCTCAACGACTGATAGATCGTGGCGCCTGGCGATCTCCAGCAGCGCAACCATGTCCGCACACTGGCCATACATGTGTACCGGCAGGATGGCCCGCGTGCGTTCCGTGATAGCTGCCTCAACCAGCGCCGGATTGATGTTATACGTTCGCGGATCAATATCAACGAATTGCGGCCGAGCACCGAGACGCGCTATTGCGCTGCCCGTGGCAAAGAATGTGAAAGGAGTGGTGATCACTTCGTCACCCGCTTTTATGTCCAGCGCCATCAGCGCCAGTAGCAGGGCGTCTGACCCTGAGCCGCAGCCGATTGCGAAATTCGCAGTCGAGTAGCGGGCCATCTCCTCTTCGAGCGAAGCAACTTCAGAACCAAGCACAAATTGCTGCGAATCGATCACGCGCGCTACGGCGACAAG
>DASQPM010000228.1:0-2408 GCA_035643935.1 Pyrinomonadaceae bacterium
AACGGCGTCCGTCAGCAAATCGCCATCGCGGCTGGCACTGATTAAGGCGGCACCATGACGTTCCGGAAAGAAACGGCGTAGCACTGCCGGGAAAATCAGCAATCGATTGTGCCAGAGCGCGCCGATACAATTTTCCGTGACCGGTCTCCCAACGATGCCCGCGCGGTCGTCGATTTCGTAACGCAGCGTGCGCGCCCACAACTGCAGCAAGCGAACTCCAAACGCGATTAACCATCGCGCAAGCCGGCCTTCGATCTTCAACGTTTCTTTCCCGAGCTTTTGACCGATGCGCTTTCGCGTCCCCAACGATATGCGTGTGCACTAGGCAACCCAATCTGGTCAAGGATGCGCCACACCACTGTATCCACGACTGCGGCTACGGAACTGGGACGGCTGTAGAAGGATGGAATGGCTGGAAGAACAATCGCTCCCGCTTCGAGCAAAGTGATGACATTGCGCGCGTGAATCAAATTCCACGGTGTCTCGCGCGGGACGAGAATCAACTTGCGCCGTTCCTTCAAGAAAACATCCGCCGCACGTAACAGGGCATTGTCGCTGGAACCGGAGGCGATTCGCCCGAGCGTGGCCATTGAACAAGGAACAATCACCATGGCGTCAAAACGCGCGGAGCCACTAACGAATGGCACAGTCATCTCATTTTCAGAATGCTGTGAAACGCCTCTGGGAATTTCAAACTTATCGAGCTCCTGCTTTGCAACATCAATTGCAGACGCGCTCATGACGAGGTGGACCTCGTGCGCGGAGCAATCGATCTGCGCGAGCAATCTTTCCAAATAGATGGTGCCGCTGGCCCCGGTAGCGGCGATCACCAGTTTCATCCGACTAACAAATCACAATTCTCTCCAATGCTCTAGCGAAACGCTTCGCGAAGCACGATTTGTCTCTGCGACTGGTGACAGAGTTGACAATCTGCGCCACGGGCTGAGGTAAAAGCGGAGAGCAATCCATGATTACTCCCACTCGACTTTCCTATGCGGTACTCGCACTCACGATTGTCCTCGCGGGAATTCTAAATCTCGGAGTACCGCTGCTGGTCGTCTTGTTCTCTTATTTCGCATTACGACAGCTCTATTACGTCACCAAAACAAAGTGGCTTGCCTTGATTTTGTTTGCCGTCGGCGTGGCGGGGGTTGCGGCGGCAGCCGCGTACTTTACTCGCGCTGCGATTCTTGCGCTGCCGGACGTGGCTGATACGTCGATTCCTCCGGCAAGCGCCTGGGCTCAGAAGCGCGCGATCGAATTACCATTCACCGACTTTGAAAGCCTCAGACAAGTCGTGACTGACACCCTTGGACAGGAAGGGCATTACCTGCGAAACGTCGCTAATTTTGCCAAGAGCGTCACGGCGGTGCTGGTTTTCAGTATCCTGGGAATCGTCGCAGCCGGAAGTCTCTTTTTTAAAACTGGCCTTGATCCTCACCGTGCGACGCATCGGGTAAAGAACAACCTTTACTCGGTTTGCTGCGATGAAGTTTCAACGCGGTTTCGCGATTTCTACCGCAGCTTTGCCACGGTGATGGGAGCGCAACTCACGATCTCGGTGATCAATACGACATTGACTGCTATTTTCCTTCTCGCAGTGCACATGCCGCACGCGGCGCTGCTCATTGCAGTCACACTTCTGTGTGGTCTTGTGCCCATTGTCGGTAACTTGGTAAGTAACACGGTAATTGTTTTCGTCGGGTTAACTGTCTCGCTGAAGCTGGCGATTTCGGCCCTGGTGTTTCTCGTCGTGATCCACAAGCTGGAATATCTTTTAAACAGTAAGATCATCGGCGACCGGATACGCAATCCCGTGTGGCTGACTTTGATCGCGCTGATCCTTGGCGAACGACTCATGGGTATCCCTGGCCTGATCCTTGCGCCGGTAGTATTAAACTATTTGAGGGTGGAGATGCTGACGGTGGAGGTGCGGGCTCGCTCAGAAAACGTTGAAGCATTGAACCGCTGACCCAACACCGCCCAGGTTCATGAAAGCCGGTTTTGGTCTTTGTCATTCCGAGCGAAGTCGAGGAATCTCACTTCAATAAAGGAACTTTCTCTGGCGCCGTGAAAGCTGGTTTTTTGGAAAAACTCATCGAGCGCCTCGGGCGAATCGGACCGGAAGAGGTGCAGAATTATTTTCTGCGCCTGGCGCAGGAGAAAGGCTTTCTGGAAACGGTTTTCAACGCAATTCAGGAAGGCGTTATTGTGACAGATTTCAACGGGCGCATCACTTACCTGAACGATGCAGCGTGTGCACTATTCGGACTCGAATCCGCCGATGCGATCGGCAACAGGCTTGCGGAACGCATCCGAGGCCTCGATTGGGAATCGCTAACAAAAAGCGGCGGGCCAGTCAGCCATGACATGGAAGTTTTTTACCCGCAAAATCGTTTCATCAATTT
>DASQPM010000229.1:0-3938 GCA_035643935.1 Pyrinomonadaceae bacterium
GGACCAGTTACAAATCCGGCGAACTCGGCATTGAAGGATCTCAATGCACGCGAGCTCGGCTTGCTGTTGCCCTTGATGGTTCTGATGTTGTTCATGGGCGTGTACCCGCGCGTGTTTCTCGATCGCTCGCAAGCGAGCGTGGACCAGGTCCGCACTCGGGTTGCAGCACCGCCAACGGGAGGTTCGTTTGCGAGTGTTAAGCCGACTGCGGGCTCGTTTGCAAGTGTGGAAGTGCCAGAGAAGCTGGCCCCGTAACAGTAATGGCTGAAGAAACAAAGTCTCAGGGTTGGCAAGGGCGGCTTGCCCCCGCTTGGTTTGAATGGCATTCATCGCGGCGGGGGCAAGCCACCCTTCCTGACCTTGAGCCGTGCCAACTTGAGTGGCTTGATCTAACTTTCAAGCTGTCGATCTAATTTGGCTTATCGATTTGATGATGAATTTTTTCGCCTTACAACTTTCGCAGCCTGACATCAACCTGGCGCTAATTCTGCCGGAGTTGATCGTTTGCCTTGTTGGCGTGATCGTGATGCTGGTCGATGCCTTTGCCAAGCCCACACAACGTTGGGTAACGGGCGGCATTTCGCTCGCAGGACTGGTCGCAGCGGCCACCGCCTCTGTTTGGTTATGGCTCTCATGGCATAGCGTCAGCGAAGCGTTCAACGGCATGATTGTTTTGGACGAGTTGAGACTGGGATTCACCATTGTCTTTGTGGTTGTGTCGGCATTGACGATTCTGATTTCCATGGTCTGGGTAGAGAATGAGCGTCTGCCGGCAGGCGAGTTTCATTCGCTGCTGATGTTTGCAACTGCCGGCATGATGTTTATGGCGTCGGCGGGTGATCTGGTAATAGTTTTCCTGGGACTCGAGATTCTGTCGATTGCAACCTACGTGATGTGCGGTTTCCGCCGCACTGATGTTCGCTCAAACGAATCGTCGATGAAGTATTTCATTCTCGGCTCGTTCTCATCCGCGTTTCTCCTTTACGGTATAGCGCTCACCTACGGCGCGACCTCCACAACCGCCGGGCTCGCCGGCACCACCAACATTGCCGAGATTGCCCGACGAATTCCGACTGCGCAGTATCCGTCGCTGCTCTTTGCGGGCGCAGCAATGATGCTGGTGGGTTTTGGCTTCAAGATTGCCACGGCTCCTTTCCACGTTTGGACGCCGGACGTTTACGAAGGCGCGCCAACGCCGGTCACAGCTTTCATGGCAGCTGGTCCAAAGGCGGCAGGGTTTGCTTCTTTCATCAGGGTTTTTGTTTTCGCTTTTCCGTTTGTGGCAGTGGTGGGTTCTGTTAGCGGCCAGATTCATGCGGCGTGGCTCAGTGCCCTGGTACTGCTCGCAATCATCACGATGACGGTCGGCAACGTCGTCGCGATTGCACAGAACAACGTGAAGCGCATGCTTGCCTATTCTTCGATTGCACATGCGGGTTATGCGCTCGTCGGTTTCATTGCCGCCGGCGCGGCGGCGGACATGGAGCTGCGCAATGCGGCCATCACGGCGGTGATCTTTTACCTGCTCGCTTATGCGGTCATGAATCTTGGCGCCTTTGCTGTGGTGCAACTTATCTCGCGCTTGGGGGATCGCCGCACTGAAGTTGAGGATTACAACGGCATCGGCTTTCAAACCCCGTGGCTGGCGTTTGCGCTTTCGCTGTTTCTCTTGAGCTTGTTGGGAATGCCATTGACGGCTGGATTCATCGGCAAGGTATTGGTGTTCCGCGCGGCGCTCGATCAGGGTTACTACCTGCTGGTGGTGGTGGGTGTTCTGAACTCAGCGATGTCGGCTTATTATTATTTGAGACTAATCATCGTAATGTTTTTCCGCGAGCGCACCACCACCTGGGACGCGCCGCGAATTCCGGTAAGCATCGGTTTCGCCCTGGTACTAACGGTGCTCGGCGTGCTTTACCTTGGACTGTTTCCGGGCCGCGTAATTAATGCGCTGCAAACGAAAAGGCCCGTCTCTGTTTCCAGGCGTTAGATTGAGTCTTTTTTTGTTGAGCGGCAGCCCATGCGCCGCTTTTATTCCGAACTCTTATTGCAGGAATGCGGAACCGCGAGCGGTAGCGACCGGATGCTAAGCTCAATGCGCAATAATTGACCTAAATCCTTTCAGGTTGAGCCTGGCATCCGGTCGCTACCGCTCGCGGTTCTGCACTCACCAGTTCATCGAGTTTTTCCATTGGAGACATCTCAATCAAGGACTGGAGCACTCAGGAGCGTTGAAAGCGCCGCCGACTACGCGGCACGCGTGCAGGCAGAACTCAAATCGGCCTGGCTTCCCAACATCTACCGTGAACGCGTTCGCAAAACGCGCACACGCGCTTACCGTTTCGAACAACTCAAAGCAAAGGCGCGCATCGAAATTCAACACACTCTGCTGGGCGTGGAATTGAAAATTGGCCAGCGGCGCCTGTTGTGTCCGGACCTGGCGACCGCGCGCTACCTTTCGGTTTTCGCACGCGCGGGTTGCGCGCAGGCAGCGGTCCCGTACGACATTACCAAAATTTCGCAACTTGCCGACGAGTTGGAATCATCGTGGCACAGGATGCTGCTGCTAGTGGATCATCTTGGGTCTCACAAATCAGAAGCGTTTCGCAATCGTATTAAGCACCTGCTGCTGGCCGCGATAAGAGATGAGATTGCAGCCGCAGGCGCCGGCGCGCCTGTTCCGGAGTTCAAGCAAAGTACCAAACAGCGATCGAAGTAGCATAGACTTCAGTCTGTGTTCGGCGGGCAGCACAGACTGAAGTCTGTGCCACTCGACGCCTTGCGTAACATTAGCAAATCGAAGTTTAATAGCCACGATGATTGAAGAACCTCGCGAATTTCTAACTGAAGAATCGCTGCCACCTGAAGCGGACGCTTCACTCCCGTTCCCTTTCCAACACACATTCTGCCGCTACGAGCCGATTGAGAAGCGCATCGAAAAAGCGCGTGTGCTCGTCGTCGATTGCCTGTTGCGTGATGAAGACGATCTTTCGGATGTCGCGCGCAGCGAGTGGGGTAGCGCAACCTCCGCACAGATCAAGCGCGAGCGTTACATCGCCGGTATGGCACTCGAAAATATTTTGGGCAATGTCGCACGCCTCGTTAAGGAACCCGTAACTGAGGTTGCGCACCTGGCAACCATTGCCACGGCCGCGAAGAAGTTTGGCCCCGACGCCATCGTGTTAAGCGGCACGCTGCGCGACTTTGATTACTACAACCCTTCAGTCCTCGGAACTTTTGGCGACTTTATCAGAACGACCAGAATTCCCGTGCTGGCGATATGCGGCGGTCATCAACTAGTCGGGCTGAGCTTTGGGGCGCGGGTTATTACGCTGGATCACTTGCAGCAACATGAGCAGCGCGAGGGCCGGCCAATAGAATACCAGTACCGCTTCGTTCGTATTACCGACCCGAGCGATCCGATTTTCCGCGGCATGGCTGAGGCTGAGCCTTCGGAGCCCGCGATTAACACTATGCAGGCGCGCGTGCTGCGCGTGTGGCAAAATCACGGCTTGCAACTCGATCGCGTGCCGCAGGGGTTTAAACTTCTGGCAACTTCATATCTTTGCCGTAATCAGATGATGGTGAAGCGCACCGATGGCCAGCTTATCTACACTGTACAATTCCACCTCGAGAAGTCATTCGAAGACTGGAACAAGAGCCGCACGCGCTGGGAACATCAAAACGAATCTCGCGACGGACGCATCCTGTTCGAAAACTTTCTCTTCCTCGCACTGGGACAGAGATCGTAAAGCACAAGCGGTGCAGAACCGCGAGCGGACCTGGGTTCCGGCGCAAGCAGCCCCGGTGGGGTGATCGACAATCTCAGGCTTTGAAGTAAAAACACCAGCTGGAAAACCTCAAGGTCGGGAAGGGTGGCTTGCCCCCGCTTGGTTTGAATGGCATTCATCGTAGGCGGGGGCAAGGCGGGATCCCCG